>WGED01000680.1 GCA_015492915.1 Cyclobacteriaceae bacterium | reverse complement strand
TGTCCGGGAAGGCCCTGGAGTACCGGCAGTTTCTATTTTGCAAATGGCCTGTAAAAGATCGCTTTTCCTTTTGTCATGTGGTTGAGGTTCAGTTCGCTGATGCCCACCTTATCACCGCTAAAGCTGTTGTTTTGATGGGCTATCCTGTAATGATTATTGCCCAAAATCTCATAGATGATGGCGGTGTGTTGGGTCATGGTTTGCCGTATGATACTATTGGTTGTTTTATTTTCGAGCAGGACGTCCTCAAGTTGAATGATATCACCCGGATAAATAGTATCCTTTTTGGGGTTCAGTTCCTTCCCGAAAATGTAAATCTTACTTATATCCGAACGGTCCAGGTATGCCCCTGCATAATCGAGCGCCCCTGCTGCCAGATCCCAGCATTCACCGCGGCCTACGGTTGTGCCCATCACGGAATCGACATACTCAAGCACTTTCCGGTTTAAATCGGGAATACCATCAGAAATTAAGATAAAAATAAGAAACAGATATTTCATGTTTTCAAATCAACTAAATCCATGAAAATTTAATGATTTTTCGAAGGTATAAAAAGAAAAGTTATTATGACGGCGTAAAAGTGCCGGCAACCTGTAAAGTGATGACATTAATCCGGATAAGTACATGGCTATGAAACCTGAAATATAAAAAACGCCCAAGTGTGCGGCAATTAGGTTATTGCTTATATATTTGCTTTTGAATTTTTTTCTAAAATAAGCGGTATAATCACCCCTGATGACAAAAGTCTCTCTTCTCACCAGGTTTTTAATTTGGCGCCGGAAGCATATTAGTGATACGCGGTTCGTTGAACTGCTCAGTGTTGTTATCGGCGTTTTGTCGGGTCTTGCGGCTGTAATCATCAAACGGGTTGTGGGCTATGTGGAGCATTTACTCACCAAGGGCTTCGCAGTTGATATCTATAATTACTATTATTTCATATATCCTGCCATTGGTCTTTTCCTCACGGTCGTATTCATTAAGTTTATTTTGAAAAAGCCGGTGGGTCATGGTATCCCCAACGTTCTGTACGCTATTTCCAAAAACAGTGGCATTATACGGTCATACCAGATGTTTGCCTCCATCATCACCAGTAGCATCACGGTAGGTTTTGGCGGGTCGGTAGGGCTGGAAGGCCCGACAGTTTCAACCGGTGCAGCTATAGGCTCAAATATCGGGCGGTTGCTGAGGCTTGATTACCGGCGTATTACGTTGCTGATTGCCGCGGCCTCTGCCGGTGCAATGTCGGCTATTTTCAAAGCGCCGATCGCCGCGATCGTCTTTGTACTTGAAGTGCTGATGTTTGACCTTACCATGTCGGCCCTCGTTCCCCTGCTCATATCATCAGTATCAGCGGCGCTGGTTTCCTATGCTTTCATGGGACAGTTTTCCGTGTATCATCTGCAGGTGATGGAGCCTTATGAAATGATCGATATTCCGTTTTTTATCCTTTTGGGTTTTTTGTCGGGATTTGCCTCTCTGACCTTCACCAAGGTGTACAATTTCATGGAAGATACCTTTGATAAGATTGACACATGGTATAAAAAGCTGATGCTTGGTGTTGGCATTCTCGGAGTACTTTTATTTTTCTTTCCTTCGTTGTACGGAGAAGGTTATAATGTAATCAGCACGAGCCTCAAAGGAGATTATTCCGAATTGTTCAATAACAGTATGTTTTACGGTTACCGGAACAATACCATGGCTATCCTGCTCATGATACTCGCAATTATTGTTTTTAAAGGATTCGCCACCTCGGCGACTTTCGGGGCAGGAGGGATCGGTGGTATTTTTGCGCCGTCATTGTTTATAGGCGCAAACACAGGATTGTTGCTGGCCGAGATTCTTATCTATATCGGTTACGATCATGTGCAGCCGAGCAATTTTGCCCTTGTGGGAATGGCAGGAGTCATTGCCGGCATCATTCATGCACCGCTGACCGCCATATTCCTGATCGCTGAGCTGACCGGAGGCTATCACCTTTTTGTTCCTTTGATGATCGTATCGACATTGTCGTATTCCACGATAAAATATTTTTACAGTACTTCAGTTTATACCCGGCAGCTCGCCAGAAGGGGAGAGTTGTTTACCCATGACAAGGACAAGATGGTCATTAAGATGATGAATGTAAAGGATCTGCTCGAAACGGAATTCAAGACCATCAGCAAGGATGCTACGCTTGGCGATCTTGTGAAAGTGATCACACAGTCCAAGCGGAATGTGTTTCCGGTTGTAGATGAGGATGGGACTTTTCACGGTGTGGTGCACCTTAATGACATCAGGGATGTGATCTTCAAACCGGAATTGTATGATAAGGTAAAGGTAGAAAGTCTGATGCATGCACCGATGACTTCCGCATCCCTCAATGATTCGATGGAGGAGGTAGTGGAGAAGTTCCAAAAGACTGCGCAGTACAATATGGTGGTGCTCGATGACGGAAAATATGTCGGGTTTGTGTCCCGGGCAAAGGTCTTTTCGAAATACCGGGAGATGCTTAAAGAGTTTTCAGAAGATTAATCTCCTTTCCCGAGCAACTGCTCCAAATCAATTTCTTCGCCTGCTTTTATGAGCTTTGCGGGTGTACCCACATCTGTCCAGTATGAGGCGTCGTCGACATAGCCCATGATCACATGATCTTTTGCCAGTCTGAGATAAGTCTGCACTATGGAAAAAACACCATTTTCAGTCATCAGATCAAACAGGAGGGGGTCGATGACATGGAGTCCTGAAAAAGCGATTCTTTCCAATTCCGGGCCGGATGAGCAGGTCAGTATCTTTTCACCTGTCGCAATGTTTTCCCATCCGTAGAGTCTCTTATCAGGGGTCATGAGCAAAAATCTGCTACCCTCCCGGTGTCTCACCAGCAGCGTAGCAAGAGCATTGTTTTTTTTATGAAACTCATAGAAAGCAGTCAGATCCACATCCGTGATAATGTCAACGTTGTACAAGAGGAAAGGCTCTTTTTTGTCAAAAAACCATGACGCCTTTTTCAGTCCGCCTCCAGTGTCGAGCAGTTGGTCGCGCTCATCCGAAATGGTAATGTCTGCGCCAAAGTTGTGATGGGATTGCAGGAAGTTTTCCACCATGTCGGCATAGTGGTGCACGTTTATGATTATTTCGTCAAAACCATGGATTTTAAGCCTTTTTATCGCGATCTCCAGCAGGGCATGGCCGTTGATCTCTGCGAGGGCTTTCGGGCGATCGTTCGTGATTGGCCTGAGTCTTGTGCCCAGGCCGGCGGCAAATATCATGGCTTTCATGCGTGCTGATTTTCCAATTCGCGATGAGACAAACTGATTCTGACTTTATCGCCGTATTTATCACGCAGTTCCTCCGCCATTCGTGTGGCGCAATACACGGAGCGATGCTGGCCGCCGGTGCATCCGAAAGCAATTTGCAGGTGCTGAAACTCCCTGTTCAGATACTTGTCGATGGTTTGTTCGACCAGTTGAATTGTGTTGTTTAAAAATTCCTCCGCTTCGCCACCTGAATGCAGGAAGTCAATGACTTCAGGGTCGCGACCTGTCTTATCCTTAAACCGCTCGTACTGGCCGGGGTTGTGGATGCCCCGGCAGTCGAAAACAAAGCCGCCTCCATGGCCGTGTTTGTTTTCGGGCAGACCCTTATGATATGAAAAACTGGTAATTTCAATGTTGAGTGGCACGAGGGTATTGAATTCTCTGCGATATTTGATCAATTGTTTTGATTCGGTCATGCTCCAAAGCACGTGCTCCATATAATCGAATCCGGGCGGGAAAAGATTATTCTTGAGGATGTATTCCATCTGTTTGAGTGCATAGGGAATGCTCTTCAGAAATTGTGTTTTCCGCTCATAAAAGCCCCTGAACCCATAGGCACCCATGGCCTGCATTAGTCTGATGAGCACAAAAGCACGGTAATGCCTGAGCCATTGCTCCTTGTCGAAATCGATGAAATTTTGTAAAATTTCAAGGTAATAATCGAGCAGTATCTCTTTGACATCTGCCGGGATATTGGCCTTTGAGTCATAGAGCAACGATGCCACATCATATTGCAGAGCACCTTTTCTGCCGCCCTGATAATCGATAAACCACGGCTGACCATCAAGCATCATGATATTTTTTGACTGGAAGTCTCGGTAAAGAAAATAGTCCGAATCGGCCTGCAGGAGAAATTCAATGAATTTGTGAAAGTCGTCTTCAAGTTGTTGCTCGTCAAAAGGTATCCGTGCCAGTTTAAGAAAATAATACTTGAAATAGCTCAGATCCCACATCATTGATTGCCTGTCGAAAGCTGCGCGCGGATAGCAGACGCTATAATCAAGCCCTTTGTGCGCGACGATCTGGAATTTAGGCAATTCCTCAAGGGCAGCTTTGTATGCCTTGATGGCCGAACCGGGAAAAACACTTACCTGTTCACGCTTTCGCTGAAGAAAATCAAAAAGTGATTCATTGCCGAGGTCGCTGAGCAGATAAGTTTTGCCGTCGTAGCTTTCCTTCAGCACCTTTGGCACATGCAGGCCGAGCAGGTAAAAATGATATGTAAAAGTGATAAAGGCTTTGTTCTCTTTCAGGTCTTCATTGTACACACC
>WGED01000679.1 GCA_015492915.1 Cyclobacteriaceae bacterium | reverse complement strand
TTTAACCCAAAATTCTCAATAACCTTTCTATTCCGAGCTTAAACTACTTTAAAATCAGACACTTCGTTCACGTTTGATTCGTCACCATAAAAGTGCATTATGCTTCCTCATCAAACGTGCTGATTTTCTTCCCGCCTTGGCGGGACAAGTTGTACTTTAATCTCTCATAACGAAATCCTGGTGAGAATTTTGGGTTTAAAGCCAGCTTCAAATTGATTGTTTAACAAATTATAAACGGAAGGATACACAATAATCAGTTTTGCCAAAAGAAAAAGTGCGGAAATATTCAACTCTGACTACTTTCGATATACCTTTATGAGAAAATGATGATTTTTTTCATATCGTAATACACCCGAGATAAACAGGCTGATAAATAATTTGTTCCATGGCCACTTCATGACCATATTTGCGGTTCGCCCGCCATTTCATGGCTATTAAATTTTTAGTTAAATGGATTTGATAAAACTCACAGAAAAAGCAAAGACATCACGTTTTTATCTCAAAATTCTCAATCTGGGCCTCAACCGCGTGGTGCCATTTAATAAACCCCATGGGTTTGCTGTTGCAGAAATCGACGATTACCGCCTCAAAACAAAATTGCCATATAAAAAAGCCAACTTCAACCATATCAAAGGCATCCATGCCTGTGCATTGGCGACGCTTTCGGAGTTCACAACGGGTCTCTTGCTCCTCCTTAAGCTTGACCCGAAAAAGTACCGCCTCATCATGCAGAGCCTGTCAATGGAATATCATTACCAAGCCAAAATGGAGGTGTATGGGGAATTTACCATAACGGAGCAATGGCTCGAGGACAACATATACAAGCCGCTCACTTTTACCGAGAAGATCATCGTGCCGTGCGAAGTAAAGATTTACGACATTGAAGGCAATCACGTTTCCACCGGCAAAGTTAACTGGCAGATAAAATCCTGGGAAAAGGTGAAGACAAAGCTGTAAAAGTGCGGCATGAGAAA
Organism: Cyclobacteriaceae bacterium; assembly: GCA_015492915.1. Lineage (GTDB taxonomy): Bacteria > Bacteroidota > Bacteroidia > Cytophagales > Cyclobacteriaceae > JAAUQL01. The sequence goes on along the minus strand of WGED01000679.1, from coordinate 2,720 downwards.
ACGACCGTTTTTTAATCAGTTCCCAGAGCATTTGACAATCACCGCGGAATCACGGATATTCATGAAACACATAGCATTTTCCGTCATGAAAATTTATCGATTTTTCATGCTGTTATTGTTGACAGCTCTCAGTCTGCATGCCCGGCAACCCGAAGAAAAAATCCCCTTGCAGCTCAATGAGGAGATGGCATCCCATTTTGCCTCGTTGGCCCTGAAGTGCGTTCACAAACAATTTCCCAATAAGCCCGGCCATGTGATCCAAAACGAAAACGATTTACAGCTTCCGGCTGATATGCACCCTGCCTTTTATGGTTGCTTCGATTGGCACTCCAGCGTGCATGGTCACTGGATGCTCGTCCGCTTGCTCAAATTATTTCCGAATATGGAACAGGCTCCTGAGATCAGGGCAGCGCTGAATGACAACCTGACTAAGAAAAACCTCAATGAAGAGGCAGCATATTTTGGCAGGCAGGGCACACGGACATTTGAGCGGACATACGGCTGGGCGTGGCTGCTGAAGCTCGCCGAAGAGCTGCACGGCTGGGACGATCCCGACGGAAAAGTGTGGCGTGAAAATCTGAGAGCGCTTGAGCGGGTCATCGTTCGTCGTTATTTCAGCTTTTTGCCTGATCTGGACTACCCCAACAGGACAGGCGAGCACCCGAATACAGCTTTCGGGATGGCGTTTGCATGGGATTATGCAGTGACCACTGGTAATGATTCGCTGAGAAGCCTGATAGAAGTGCGTGCCCGGGACTATTATTTGCAGGATCAGTTTTGTCCGGCGTCGTGGGAGCCCGGGGGCACGGATTTCTTATCACCTTGCCTTGAGGAGGCCGACCTGATGCGCCGTGTGCTGCCGGAGGACGAGTTCCGTCAATGGCTCAGGTATTTTCTGCCGGGACTTGAAGAGGGCAAACCCGGCAACCTTTGCAAACCCGTGAAAGTAAGCGATCGTTCGGATCCCAAGATCGTGCATCTTGACGGACTCAATCTGAGCCGGGCATGGTGCCTCTACGGCATCCGCAACACAATGTACGCTCCCGATGATGACAGAACAATTATAGAACAGGCAGCCAATGCTCACCTGATGGCGGCGTTACCTTACATCAGCAGTGGAGAATATGGTGGCGAGCACTGGCTTGGCTCATTCGCGGTATATGCCCTTAGTGTAAAAGAGCGGTATGGGCATTGAAAAACCATGAGAAAAAGGCATTTTTTAGTCAAATGCTGTGAAAGGACCTGTTCGAAGGCCATGGAATATTCATGAATTTTTATATTTGTTTTTCAAACACAAACATTGAAAATCATGAAAATTTACCATAATCCGCGATGCAGCAAGAGCAGACAGGGACTTAAAATCCTGCAGGATGCAGGCAAAGAAGTGGAGATTGTCGAGTATCTCAAAACACCGCCGACTGTTGATGAACTCAAAGACATCGTAAAAAAGCTGGGGATGCCGGCCGAAAAGCTCATTCGCAAAAATGAGGCAATCTTCAAGGAGAATTTCAAGGATAAGTCCTTCTCTGACGACAAGTGGATAAAAATAATGGTTGAAAATCCAAAGCTGATCGAAAGGCCGATCGTTGTTGGTGGTGACAGGGCTGTGCTCGGGCGCCCGCCGGAGAATATCAGGGAACTGCTCTGAGATTTAAATTTTGATATTGATCTTGTCTTTATAATCCACTTTTACGGAAAAGGGCACACCGTAGGCTTTCAGTTTGATTTTTCCAACATAGCGGATTATTTGCCCGTCGCCTCCATCGAGGCCGAGGGCAGCACCGATAGCATTGAGGTTCAGGTCTTTCAGGCGGATCTTGACATCGAGTGGTACAGTAAAGTCGGTATTTCCCTTCACCTTGATATCATATTTCTTGTCGAGCACGGCGATGGTTTTGTCGCCTACCATGATATTGATTTCCGCGCCTTTTATTGTCACATTATTTTTATTGGGATTATAAAGCACAGCATCGGCATGCAGATTGGCTGTCGAGAGGCTCTCCAGTTCAACGATAATATTTTCAAGGTATTTAAATTCAGGTGATTGTGGTTTGCCGCAAGCCCCCGCCAGCATCACGAGTAAAACAAAATAAAATCCTTTCAGTCTCATATCCGTCCAAAATAAAAATAAAAAAGCAGGGTAATAAAGCACCCTGCTCTGATTAACGCAAAATTTCAATAATTATTCGATCACGGAGTAATTTTAAAACTGAAAGTTTTATACTCCCAGGCAAACACCACCGTGCCGTCATCCTTGATATCGAAAGTCAATTCCTCTGCCAGATCGAGCAACCTTTCCACCTTCACATCAAACCTGAACAGGTCCTGTTTTTCATCATAATCAAAGGCTCCCCATTGGTCAGCCACTTTATTAATGATGACGGTCCATGTATCACCCTTACGGGGGATGGTAAACAAGGCATATTTCCCTTTGGGCATTTTATTCTTCCCGATCTTTACTTTATCGCTCACCTCGATGGTGGTGGCCTCATTGGCCCCCGTTCGCCATACCTGGTCATAAGGTACCAGTGCTCCCCAGATGATACGTTCACGTACTCTCGGAGAATGATAGTCTATCTTGATCTTGACACCATTCACTGTGTTTTCGGCAGTAGCTTCCGGGCTGGGCTGAGCCCACGCTATTGTATCCGACAGGACGAATAGCAGCAGGATAAGCATGGTATGTTGTAGGAAGTTTTTCATTTTATTAATATTTAAAG
>WGED01000678.1 GCA_015492915.1 Cyclobacteriaceae bacterium | reverse complement strand
GTTAAGTCAAGAATAAAAGGATGCTGGGTGTAGTTTGCAACTACACCCTGATATTTCCAAAACGGTTATTATGCGGTTTGCAAATCCTTATATCGTTTGCGGAATTTTGATATATGGGTGTAGAATCATTCTACACCCGGCATTCGGTGTTTTAATTCAAAAACAGTATTTGCGTTAATTTTCATTTGACATAATACTATTATGGTGACGGGGTCAAACGTGAACGAAGTGCCTGATTTTGAAGTAATTTAAGCACGGAATAGAAAGGTTATTGAGAATTTTGGGTTTATGCTTTTACCGGCAAAACAGGCATGATACAGTTATCCACCGGTATAGTTCCCGTATTCTTTATAAATGATTGATTGCTGCTACTGACCTGTTGAATCAGGCTCCAAACCTTCCAGCGGAATGTCATTGGTCGCAGGAGGCAGAATAGTTTGCTCTTCAGCCTTTTCAAGGATTGAACTTCCGGCATTAGGATTTTTCACCTCAGTAGGAAGGAAAACATATGATGAAAGGCTGAGGACGATCAGTGCAATGGCAAGCCCCCAGGTCATTTTTTCGAGCAGATCTCCCGTTCTTTTTACGCCCATCACCTGACTTGTGCTGCCGCCAAACTGGCTTGAGAGTCCACCGCCTTTGGAATTTTGTGCAAGCACCACGAGCACCAACAATAAGGCAACAATAACTGTGAGGGTAATGATAAAAGTGAACATCTTTTTATTGCTATTTTTTTATTTCTTCAATTCGAGCCGCAAAGTAAGCCTTTTTTTGGGGTAATTTCCAAATTAATTTTTTATAAATGTCGATCGCCTTTTCCTTTTTGCCCTGCTTCAACAGAATGATCGCCAGATTCTCCGAGACGAGGTCATCGCCGAAAGTCGTACTTTTTACCGACAAGTCCCGGGTGACGGTTTCGTCATAGTCTTCAATTTCCTTTTTTATCGCTCCGATAGAGGGTTGCTCCTTAATGAAGTTTTCAATGATCTGATGCTGGCTCAGCTTTTGTTCCACCTTCAGAGGCTCTTCTGGGGGTATGGTTTCCTCAATTTCTTTGAGGAAAAATTCATTGACCTGCTCGTCGAGTACACGTTCATGTTCGAGAAGCTCGGTGATCTTCTCTTCTTTCGGCATGTCTTTTTTCTCCTGTTCTAACTGCTCCGGTTCTTTTTCGGGTCTGGCCTTTTTTGCTGCCGGTTTGTCTTTTTTTTCTTTTTTCTTTTTTGCAGGTTTTTCAACTTCCTCCTCCTTTTCAGGAATCACGGGTTCCGGTTCTTCTGTTTCCAGAAACTGGAATTGTTGCCGGAGGGATTTTAGCTTTTCCAGGTTTTTCAGTACTTCATCAAAAATGGAAGCGCTGTCGGTTATCTCATCCGCAGCATTTGTTTCTTCCGCAACCTCTTCTTCCTCCCCGTTGATTTCGAATTCGGGCAATTCCTGATATGGTACAGCGGGAGGAAGATTTTTCAGAAAGCCTTTTTCATAAATCACTTTTTTCAGCACGCTGCGATTGGCAGAATAGACGGCTGCACGCCTCAGCCTGGCGTCTTTATCCTCTTTCTTAAGATCAAAAGCAAGTTTGGCCGAAAGGATATGTAGCAATTGGGAAAAGGGATATTTTTCCAGCGCCTGTTCGATCAGTTCCAGATCGTCAGTTGCGGCGATGGAAGGCTTTGATAAAAGATGATTGATTCTATCCTTTTCCACTGATTTCAGTTTACTGCTCTTATGTTATGTTATTCCAAAATTAACTATAAAATGATCTCCACTTTAATCCCGGCTATAAAAAGCTGCATTTTTCATACAATTACCAGTTGGCGACGGTGGCATTGAAAATATCCAATATTATGGCATCGTATATCTCCTCCACCAGTTGAGGCTCGATGCTGTTAAAATCCTGTTTTTCGGGGTCATAATCGACATAGAAGGAAAAATTCTGCCCGTCAAAGTCAAAGCTGTCATCCTGCGTGTTGAGATATGTTACCTTCACGGTGATCGTCAGTCGTTGCAGGGCGGCAATATCCGCATCCTCAAACCTGTTACTGCCCTGGGCCCTGGGCGCCATCGGGGTCAGCTTGTATCCCACGATGCTGCCCTCGAGTTGAAGATCGCCTTCTGCCGGCACCAGTGCCAGGCTGGTGTTTTGCTGATAATAATCTTTGATCTTTTCTGTGAAAAGCTGGCTTAGATTTGGCGGCCCGGTACCCACTTCGTCGTAAAATGTCTGTATCGATATTGTTTTGATATCAGGGGAAATATTGGCTCCGGTAAAAGAATACACACCGCAACCCGTAATGGCCAGGCTCAGAAGAATCGCTATGATAAAATGCCTGTTATTCATCAATCTCGTATTGCTTTATCTTCCTGTATAACGTTCTTTCCGAAATGCCGAGATCTTTGGCGGCATATTTTCTTTTATTATTGTTTTTTCTCAGTGCCTTGATGATAAGCTCTTTTTCCTTTTCTTCAATCGAGAGTGACTCGTCTTTTTCAGGCTCATGCGGCACGTCCTGCACGTTATCATAGTCTATTGGCATTTTGTTCGCATCTATAATGTATTCTCCGGGCCTTACCTCCTTTGAGATGACCGGCTCGGGGATGCTATGGAAAATGCCCGAATTCTCAATGGCCTTTTTGTCGATATATTCATCATTGATCATGCCGTGGACGAGTTTTTTCAACTCATTCACATCCTTTCGCATATCAAAAAGTATTTTGTACAGGATCTCCCTTTCCGTCATTCCCGTTGTGTCGCCGACTTCAGGGGGATGATGATAGATGGCAGGCAGGTAGGTGCTCTCCTCCGGAAGGTATTTGAGCAGGGTATCTCTCGTGATTGTTCTGTTGATCTCCAGCACCGACATTTGTTCGACGAGATTTTTTAACTGACGGATATTTCCGGGAAACCGGTATTTGAGCAACTGTTCTTTGGCGTCTTCAGTGAGGGTGAGCGGCTTCACCCTATATTTCTCGGCGAAGTCCGATGCAAATTTCCTGAATAACAGCAGGATGTCATCGCCCCGCTCGCGCAAGGCGGGCACATATATCGGCACGGTGCTGAGCCTGTAATACAGGTCCTGCCTGAATTTGCCACGCTCTACCGATTCGAGCAGGTTGATGTTGGTAGCGGCGACAACCCTCGTGTCGGTCTTTTGCACTTTCGAAGATCCTACCTTGATAAATTCACCGTATTCGAGCACCCGCAACAGCCGGGCCTGCGTCGCAAGGGGCATCTCACCGATTTCGTCGAGGAAAATGGTGCCGCCATTGGTCACTTCGAAATAACCCTTTCTGGCTTCGTAAGCTCCCGTAAACGATCCTTTTTCATGGCCAAACAGCTCTGAGTCGATCGTGCCTTCAGGAATGGCGCCACAGTTGATCGCTATGAATTTTCCATGCTTTCGCGCGCTCAGGTGATGGATGATCTTTGAAAAAGACTCTTTTCCACTACCGCTCTCGCCCGATATAAGTACTGTCATATCGGTGGGGGCTACCTGGGCGGCGACTTCGATGGCGTGGTTCAGCAAAGGCGAATTACCGATGATACCGAACCGCTGTTTTATGCTTTGAATTTCACTTTCGTTCACTGTAGAATAATTTTAGTCTATCGCTTTGCCAAGCAATGTGGCGGCTGTACATTCTGTCACCAGTACATCAACGTACTGGCCTTTTTTAAAGTTCTTTTTGGGAAAGACAACAACTTTGTTCTGACTGTTGCGGCCCTGCAGGTAATCATTCGACCTCTTCGAAAAGCCTTCGACCAGCACTTTGTGCACCTTATTGAGATCCCGCTGATTTCGTGCAAGCGACAGAGCCTGTTGCTTTTCGATGATCTCGCTAAGCCTGCGTTTTTTCACTTCAACCGGTATGTCATCTTCATATTTCCGTTCTGCCAGCGTCCCCGGCCTTTCGGAATAAATGAACATGTATGAAAAGTCATACTGCACATAATCCATGAGCGATAGGGTGTCCTTGTGCTCCTCTTCCGTTTCGGTACAGAAACCTGCAATGAAATCGGATGATAACCCGCAATCCTCGCCGAGGATATTTCTGATGGCGTCGATCCGCTCGATGTACCACTCCCGCGTATAGGTTCTGTTCATCAGTTCCAGCACCCTTGAGTTGCCGCTCTGGGCGGGAAGGTGGATATATTTGCAGATATTTTCATGATTTTTCATGGTGTGCAATACCTCATCCGTGATGTCCTTGGGATGCGAGGTCGAGAACCTGACACGGAGGTCGGGGTGGATGCCGGCCACCATGCCAAGTAAACCGGCGAAATTAATCGTCTTTTTCTCATGGCCGTTATCCTGTTCGTCCAGAGTCCATTTATATGAATCCACATTCTGCCCCAGCAGGGTCACCTCTCTGTAACCTTTCCCAAAAAGCTCTTTGGCCTCATTGACAATCGAGTACGGATCGCGGCTGCGCTCCCTGCCCCGCGTGAACGGCACGACGCAGAAGGAACACATGTTGTCACAACCCCGCATGATGGAGATAAAAGCCGTGACGCCGTTGGAGTTAAGGCGGATGGGGCTGATGTCGGCATAGGTCTCTTCCCGCGACAGGAAGGTGTTGACCGCCTTCTGGCCTTCGTCCACCTTCTCTACGAGATTGGGAAGGTCACGGTAGGCGTCGGGGCCTACGACGAGGTCCACCATCTTTTCTTCCTCGAGCAGCTTTTTTTTCAGCCTTTCGGCCATGCAGCCGAGCACGCCCACCGTCACATCGGGTTTGTTCTTTTTGATCGAGTTGAAGAATTTCAACCTGTTGCGCACGGTCTGTTCGGCCCTGTCGCGGATGGAACAGGTGTTGATGAGGATCAGGTCCGCTTCGGATGAGTCGGAAGTGGTGTCAAAGCCCTCCTTTGCCAGGATTGATGTGACGATTTCACTGTCGGAGAAATTCATCTGACATCCATAGCTTTCGATATAGAGCTTACGCTTTTTGCCCGTGCTCTGATCTTTGCTCACGCGTACCTCAGAGAAAAAATCGTTCTTTTCTGCTATCGTATTATTATTTGATTTTTCACTCATTTTCTGTAATCATATTTCGCCGTCTTCGTTAAACATCTTCCCAAAATCACCCGGAATTCATGGAATTTTCATCATTTTTTCAGCGGGTCATTCCCTTGATTTTCAAGGTTGATACACTGTCCGTCATCGCTACCTGCTGTCCTTCTCTGAAAACGGGTTGCAAATATACACAATAACCCGCCAATATGACATAATGTCAGGTTTTATTTGTGGAATTCAGTCGTTTTTTTGGATCAACTTTTCAGCGCTTCGAAGAGCGATTCGGCCTTCAGAAGGCATTCCTTGTATTCATATTCGGGATCGGCATCGTATGTGATGGCGCTGCCGACATGAAAAGAGACGTCGCCTGTGGCAGCATTGTGGA
>WGED01000677.1 GCA_015492915.1 Cyclobacteriaceae bacterium | reverse complement strand
CGGTATAGCAACTGGTCATTCGAACGGTAAAGCCCTGCCTCACAGCCCTTTGCCTCCACCGTCCACATTGTGGCATCCTCGAACGTAATGGTTGGGACGCGCTCCTCTTCCCTGCCTGCCATCTCATACGGCCGTTCTCCCTTGCCCTGCGGATCGGGGTCGTAATTCGCGCCCCTTTTCTGCGCAGACAGTATGTTGAAAACGAATAAAAAGAGTATAGCAACCGGAAGAATTTTTGAGACAATCATGTGCTGAGTGGTCTATGGATTTTCGGTGATTCTTATACAAAGAAAGGCGCAAGGGACCTCAACAACAAATCAGAGGGGTAAAATCAGAGTTGGAGGGATGAATAAAACCCCATTTTATCTTTTTATAAAACGGGTTTTGATAATTTACTCAATGTGCTGAGTATTTTTACTCAATACACTGAGTAAAAATACTCAAATGTAGCAGGTCCACACAAAACTATTTTACGGCAATATCCATCCCGTTTAGTGCAAAAATCCCTTCCCGTTTGCGAAAGCATTTTCTCATGCTTAACTTAAGGATTGACCTTTTTGAGGATTACTTTTTAAATAAAAATCCATGCCTGCTCCCGGCGATGCTGTTCAGTCTGTAAAAAAACGGATCATCTCCATCGATGCCCTGCGGGGATTCACCATGCTTTGGATCATCGGCGCCGAAGGCGTCATATTCAGTTTGTACAAAGTCTGGCCAAATAATTTTACGGAGACCCTCGCCAAAAATATGGAGCACGCGGAGTGGGAAGGGTTTTATTTTTATGATCTGATCTTTCCCCTGTTCCTGTTCCTTGTCGGCCTGCTGATTCCGTTCACTATTCTGGGCAGGCTCGAAAAAGGTGTTCCTCCCAAAGAATTATACAAGCATATTCTGAAAAGGACCGTCGTGCTTATCCTGCTGGGATGGGTTAATTACGGACTGCTCAATTTTGATTTTGAAAATATGCGCTGGTCCACTGTGCTGGGCAGGATCGGCATCAGTTATTTTCTGGCTTCGCTGATCGTCATTCATACAAAGTGGCGCGCACAATTCCTCATTTTCCTCTTCATTATCATCGCCTATTGGGCCGCGGTGATGTTCATACCTGTTCCCGGTTACGGCCCGGGGGTGCTGACGCCCGAAGGCTGCCTGACCACATGGCTCGACCAACAGCTTATCCCCGGCAAACTCGGGCTGGGCATTTACGACCGCCAGGGCGTACTGTCCACCTTCACCGCCCTTGCCACCACTTTGATGGGCGTGCTGGCCGGCCACTGGCTGCGCTCCCCTGCTCGGGCGGAAAAAAAGAAAATATACGGTTTTCTCATGGCAGGGGTCGTCACGCTCTTTCTGGGCTGGCTGTGGGGACAGTTCTTTTTTATCAGCCGCAATGTATGGACGAGCCCTTTTGTGCTTTTGACGGGTGGCATGAGCCTTTTGCTGCTTGCACTTTTCTACTGGATCATTGACATAAAAGGTTACAAGCGTTGGACTTTCTTTCTGGTGGTCATCGGGATGAATGCCATCACCATCTGGGTTGGCCAGCGACTGATCGATTTTGAGTTTACCGCCAATGCCGTCTTTTTCGGTTTCTCCAAATACTTAGACATTATTCAACCCGTTTTCATGGCTCTGGCAGTGTTGATGGTCAAATGGGTATTTCTGTGGTTTTTGTATAAAAAGCGGATATTCCTGAAGGCATAAAAGGTAGATTCTCATGCCACGAATACACGAATTCCGTCCAAATAAAAAAGGCAGTCATCTCAAAAATTGAGATAACTGCCTGAATTAGTTTCAGGGTAGTAGCCCCGCTTATCGCAGGCGGGGAAACCTACGACCCTCCCACCTAAAGGCAGGATGCGAAAACGTATATGGAATTCTACTTATTTACACATAAAAAAGGCCTATACTGAATGTATAAGCCGTTTTTCGTCGGGGTAGTAGGATTCGAACCTACGACCCCCTGCTCCCAAAGCAGGTGCGCTAACCGGACTGCGCTATACCCCGAATTTTATTTTAAAAGAACGCCGATTCCCTGGCGATCCTTCCTGCTAAAGCAGGAATACGCTAACCGGCTTGTCCGCCGAAGCATTCGCGAAGGTGTGGCTTGTCCGCCGAAGCATTCGCGAAGGCGTGGCTTGTCCGCCGAAGCATTCGCGAAGGCGTGGCTTGTCCGCCGAAACCGCTCTCTGGCGGTGGAGGCGGGTGCTATACCCCGTTCAAAAAAAAGAAAATCGCCCTTATGGCAATTTACTGTTCTTGCGGAGAGAGGGGGATTCGAACCCCCGGTACCCTTACGGGTACGGCAGTTTAGCAAACTGCTGGTTTCAGCCACTCACCCACCTCTCCGTGCCGAAATATTTTACCGTTTTCTCAAACGGAGTGCAAATATAGCACTTCCGTTTCTACATTAAAAAAACGGACAGCAATTTTTTAGTTTCCCTTTACCAGGAAATTTATTCACCTGCTTTCCTTCTGCCTTCAGGGCGGATCACCAGCTTCGAGCTTCCGCCTTCCATCTTTAATATTTACTCCCTTCCGTTAGCCAATAACCGACTATATTTTTAATTTTGCCGGGCCGCGTATGACAGGCGCAGCATTTTCGTTAATAGTGAGCATTCTAAAACCCTTATATGACCTGGTACAGATCGTTTTCCGGCTTTGAATTGATGGTTCTGGGGATATTTGCGATCCTGTATCTCGCCTATATTTTCAGGATGGTGCGTATTGGCAGAATCCTCAAGGTCAACCTTCACTCCCTCCTCGGGAAAATGGTACTGCGGACGGTCTATTTTCTTCTTTTTGTCATAGCGCTGCTCGGACCATCTTTCGGCGACACATCCAAAGAAGTAAAAGCCATCGGTAAAGACATCATGATCTGTGTCGATCTTTCCGAGTCAATGAATGCTTTTGACATACAACCCACAAGGCTTGAAAAAGTGAAATTTGAATTAAAAAATATTGTTCGCGCTTTTAATTCCGACAGAATTGGCATTATCATCTTCTCATCTGATGCTTTTGTGCAATGCCCGCTTACCTATGATCAAAGCGCACTGAACCTGTTCATCGAAACCCTGAGCACCAATCTTGTGCCCAACAAAGGAACGGACTTTGGCCCGCCACTCAAACTGGCACTTGAGAAACTGACGAGTGAAGAAGCTTCCAGCAGAAGACCTAAATCAAAGGTCATTATTATCTTCAGCGACGGAGAGGATTTTGGAGAAAATACGGAGAAAATTGCCGGGCAGATCGAAGAAACAGGCATCAAGCTGTACGCTGTCGGCATAGGCACCGAAAAGGGGAGCAAGATCAGGACGGATTATGGCTTTAAAACAGATAAAAATGGCAGAGAGGTCATAACCCGCCTTAATGCCAAAAGCCTGAAGTCACTGGCATACAAAACCGGCGGAAAATATTTTGAAATTAACGAGCACACCAATGATACGGAGAGGCTCATCAATACGATCAATGCAATCGAGGGAGAACTCAAAGACAAGCGGGTCATCGATGTATCGGCCAATAAATACTTTTATTTCATTGCGTTGGCATTGTTACTGATTAGTATTGATTTGTTGTATGGTGTAAAAACGATAAGACTATGAGATGGCTGGCATTATTGATCATTCTGAATATATGGGGCATTGACGTCAACAAAATCGCCCGCATCAACAAGCTGAAGAAGGAAGCTGAAATGGCTTATCAGAATGGAGAATACGACAAGGTCATTGCTGCCCTGAGCATGCTCACTGATTCGTTCGGTGTAACGGAAGATCCCGTTTACCTCAATCTCGCCAATGCCTATTTTCATAAAAATGACACATTGAACGCTGCCAAAAACTATTCAAAGGCACTAGAGAGTAAAGATAACCGTATCAAATCCATAGCTTATCAGCAGCTCGGGGTCATTCTGCAACAGCAGAATAAGATGAAAGAAGCACTTACCAACTTTAAAGCAGCCCTCCTCGCCGATCCAACGAATGAAGACGCACGGTACAATTATGAATTGCTGAAAAAGCTCATGAAAGAACAGCAAAATCAACAACAGCAGAATAAAAAAGATAACAAAGAGGACAAAAAGAAAGACCAGAAGCAGGATCAGCAAAAGAATCAGCAAAACAAAGATCAACAACAAAACAAAAAGGACCAGCAACAGGATCAACAGCAAAAACAAGATCAGCAAAAAGAACAGCAACAGAATCAACAACAAGAACAAAAAGACAAGCAGAATCAACAAAAGCAGGATCAGCAGCAACAGTCAGAGGAAAACAAACAGGGTGATAAAAAAGATGAGCAGCAACAAGCTAAGGCTGAGGACACAGAAGAAAAAGGCAAGGAAATAGACAAACCGCCTGTGTCGAGAGCAGAAAGGTTGAAGGAACTGAACCTGACGGAAGAAAAGGCCAGAATGATACTCGAAGCCATGAAAAATCAGGAGATCCAGTACATTCAGCAGAATCAGCGTAAACCGAAAAAACGGCCCGACAGCAACAAGCCTGACTGGTGATCAATATAATTGATTTGAATATCTAAAATGGATTGACGATTTTAAAATATCGGATGTGCCACTTGATCTTTAATGAAGAAAAAAGCCCCGTAGGGGCGGAATTTGTTGGCCAGGGGTGGAGCCCCTGGAGAAGTGACAATACCAATCGTGGTTTTGGCATGCATTTTTGCATTGTCTTGAAGCTTGACCTAACTCCATTCAACCTGCATGGAATAGATGAATGAATTGATGACTTTTCAAGCAAAAATCATGACAAAACCCCGGATGATGAAAAATGAAATGCATGCCTTAAATTTAATCCCTAACATCAAAATGGGCGATTTTTCATATACTCCTTTTAATTCACCGACACAGCGGCTCAGCCCTGCCAACGCGCAAGAGACAGTGGGCCGGGCCATGGCGCCCCACCGCCCTCAAAAAAGATCCGGTAATCATCGTTTTCTCATGAAAAGCGCGTTACAGCTCCTTCTTGTTTTCATTACTTTTCAGGCATTTTCGCAGCAAAAGATCGTGACTTATTACGACTCGTCTTATCAGCATGTAAATACTATTTATTTTATCAAAAACAACGACAGCACGCTCATTGATGGTCCATTCAAAAAGTATCACCGCAATGGCGTACTTGAAGCTGAGGGCAATTTCGTGAACGGCAAAAAAGAAGGAATATTCAAAGAGTATTACGACAATAAAAAGCCGCGCCGTGTTATCAGTTTTAAACAAGGCCTGAAGGATGGTCCTGTGGAAGTTTTCGACAAGGAGGGCAGGCTCATACAAAAAGCACAGTTTAAAAATGATACCCTGACGGGAAAACTCTTTGTGTATTTCGAAGACGGCAAGGTGAAGAATGAAAGTGAATTTGAAGAAGGCAAACCCCATGGCCTCGTGAAAGAATATTACCATTCAGGGCAGGTGAAACAAGAGATCGCCTACGCCGACGGCAAGCCCAACGGCTTAACAAAGACCTATTACGAGTCGGGCATACTGAAAAGTGAGGTAATGATGAAGAACGGCCAGATGGACGGCTTTTTCAGAACATATCATCCTAACGGCCAACTCGATACGGAATACACAAACAAGGCAGGCGAAAAGACTGGCGCCTTCAAAACCTACAACCCCCAAGGGGTGCTCATCCTCGAGGGTTTCTATAAATCGGGCAAACTTCATGGCGAAAACAAAGCTTATTATGATGACGGAAAGATTAAACACATTTACCATTATCAGAACGGTTTCAGAACTGGAGAAAACATACAGTACTACCCTAACGGCATGAAAAAAACGGTATTGGTTTTCACGAATGAAGAGCAAAAAGAAGTGCGCAGGGAATACGATGAAGAAGGACGGCTGACAGCGGAAAAATCATTTTTAAACAAAAAACCTGATGGGAAATGGGTGATTTACTATCCTAACGGCAAGGAGAAGGTGATCAGTCATTATGCCAACGGCAGGCTGAACGGAGAAAAAAAGACCTATTACGAAAACGGCAATTTGAAATCTTCAACACATTATCAGAACGACCTGATCACCGGCACGACCAAAGAATATTATGAAAATAGTTCGATAAAATCTGAAACAAGTTATAAATTTGGACGCAGGCACGGCCCTTACAAAGAATGGCGCCAAAACGGTCAACTGAAGCTCACTGGGAATTACGCCGGCAACAAAAAAGTGGATGAGTGGGTTTATTATTCCGGAGGCGGGGAAGCGGTCAAAAAAGAGACCTACAAAAACAACGAACTGATTGACACACAATACATTAACAAACAATAAAATATGAGACCAGCATTAAAAGAAACCAACTTCAATTTTCCGGGGCAGATACGATTGTACAGAGGCAAAGTGAGAGACGTATACGAATTTGAAAAGAAGCTGCTGATGGTCGCTTCCGACAGGATATCCGCCTTTGATGTCGTACTGCCAAAACCCATACCTTATAAAGGACAAATTCTCAATCAGATAGCTGCCGAAAACCTTGAAGCCACAAGAAGCATTGTTCCTAACTGGCTGGAAGCGGTGCCCGATCCCAACGTCTCTTATGGCATAAAGTGTGAGCCGTTTGAAGTGGAGATGGTTATCCGCGGATATCTCGCAGGCCATGCCTGGCGCGAATACCGTGACGGCAAGCGCGCGCTCTGCGGTGTGCCTTTGCCCGAAGGTCTCAAAGAAAACGACAAACTGCCTGAGCCTATCATAACACCTACTACCAAGGCTCATGAAGGGCATGATGAAGATATATCAAGGGAAGAGATTCTCGCACAGGGTCTTGTGAGTGAGAAGGATTATGTGAAACTTGAACAATATACGCGTGAACTGTTCGCCTATGGAACTGAGCAAGCTGCCAAAAGGGGACTGATTCTCGTCGACACAAAATATGAATTCGGAAAATTTGAGGGAGAGATCTATCTGATCGATGAGGTGCATACACCTGATTCATCGAGATTTTTCTATACAGAAGGATATCAGGACAGGCAGGACCGTGGCGAGAAGCAAAAGCAGTTGTCGAAGGAATTTGTCCGTCAATGGCTCATTGAGAATGGCTTTCAGGGTCTTGAAGGGCAGCAGATCCCCGAGATGACGGAAGAGGTCGTAAACAATATCTCCGACCGCTACGTTGAATTATATGAGAATTTTACAGGCAAGAAGTTCAGTCCACCCATGGAAGACAACATCCTTGAAAGGGTGGAGCGTAACATTAGAGGATTGCTTGAAAATGCCTGATTTTTCATGACTTCTAACCTTTAAACTTAAACACGAATGAAATATTCCATTGATAAAAACGAACAATACAGCATCCTGAAGCTCCATGAAGAGAAGCTTGACTCACCGCTTTCACCCAAATTGAAATCCGAATTCGTTACACTCAACGCCGAGGGGATCAAAAACCTTATTGTTGATCTTTCGGAGGTGAAGTATGTCGATTCGTCGGGACTCAGCGCCCTGCTTGTCGGCAACCGCATCTACACCGAAGATGGCGGCATATTCATACTTACCGCCCTCAACGACCATGTGATGAAGCTCATCAGGATATCTCAACTGAACAATGTGCTCAACATCCTTCCGACTGTGGAAGAGGCTATCGACGCTGTTTTTCTGAAGACCATAGAAGGTGACCTCAAGGAGGAAGAGGGTGGTGAAGGCAACGAATAACCCGCACACGGTTGATCTTCAGTCTTAAAATCCTTGGCAATAATTCCGCCATCCCGGCGCACGAGCGACATCCTACATCGCAATTGCTCATGCTCGACAACCGCTATGTGCTCATCGACTGTGGGGAAGGCGCTCAGATACAGTTATCCAGATTCAACATTCGTCCGGGAAGGATAAAAACCGTCCTCATCAGCCACCTTCACGGCGATCATTATTTCGGGCTCATCGGGCTGATCTCATCCATGCACTTGTTCAGCAGACGCAGCAAGCTGACTATCTATGCGCCACCCGAACTCGAAGAAATACTGCGCATCCAACTCAGAGCCTCCGAGACAGCGCTCGCCTTTCCACTCGAATTTATCCCCTTGACCCACGGTGGCAATAAGCAGATCTTTGAGGATGAACAGATTACCATCCATGCGTTTCCGCTCGATCACGGCATCAGATGTTACGGTTTTCTGATCAAAGAAAAACCCAAACAGCATCGCATTAATAAAGAAAAGTTGCCAGACGGCATCCTGATACAGGAGATCTTACAGCTTAAACGGGGCGAAGATGTGCTGCATGAAGATGGAAGCATTAAGTATGCCGCCAAAGATTACACACTGCCGCCACGCCCATCACGGTCGTATGCTTATTGCTCCGATACGAGATACGACGAACGGCTTGTTCCCATCATCCGGGGCGCTGACCTTTTATATCACGAAGCAACATTTGGCAACGACATGGCCGACAGGGCCATTGTGACACACCACTCCACAGCAGCACAGGCAGCCACCATCGCAAAAATGGCAGGTGTAAAAAAACTGATCCTCGGCCATTATTCGACCCGATATAAAGATCCCACTCCATTGCTCAATGAGGCGCGTGAGATATTTCCCGAAACATATCTGACCTCTGAGGGCGACACCTTCGAACTCAAAGCATAGCAAATCATGGACGGCGACAGGATCATAAGGAAAAAGAAAACTAACCTATTTATTATTCTCAGTGCTATTTTCCTGACCAATGCCATCGTGGCGGAGATCGTGGGCGTTAAGATATTTTCGGTGGAGGCAACGCTGGGACTGAAGCCGGCCAACATCAGATTATTCGGTGATATGATCCTCGATTTCAATCTGACGGCCGGTGCCATCATCTGGCCGATCGTGTTTATCACCACCGATGTGATCAACGAATATTTCGGCAAAAAAGGCGTGCGCAAGATCAGTTTCCTGACCGCATTACTGATCGGATACATTTTCTTCGTTATCGCCATGGTCACTAAACTGCCGCCCGCAAATTTCTGGCTCGAACTCAATAACAAAGACCCCTACGGCAATGCCTTCAACATCGATTATGCCTTCAACACCATCTTCAGGCAGGGACTTGGAATCATTATCGGCTCACTCACAGCCTTTCTTGTTTCACAGTTGATCGATGTATTCGTCTTTCAGCGTTTGCGTCATATCACCGGTAAAAAAATGATCTGGCTGCGCGCTACGGGTTCCACGCTCGTATCACAACTGATCGACAGCTTTGTGGTATTGGGTATCGCTTTTTACATTTTCGGCAACTGGTCGATGGAGCAGGTGGCGGCTGTGGGTATCATCAATTACATCTATAAGTTCGTCGTCGCCATCGTACTGACGCCATTGCTCTATGTCGCCCACTTTTTCATCGACAGGTACCTCGGGCAGGATGTGGCCGATAAAATGGCGGAAGAGGCCGGACATGACCTCACCATCTTTTAGCCTTTCCTCCATGAGAAAATGATGATTTTTCATGAGTCTCTTTTCTATTTTTTGCAAAGCCTGTCCGGTATAGTCAGACCTTTCTGTTTACTGACAGTTTTATGTTAACAATTATTTAACACGATCATTTTAGGGGGTTAATTGCCGGCATTGAAATCAAAAAATAAAATTGCCTGAATATGCATGGCGCACACGTTAATCTACTGATAACGCAAAAGATAATTTTGCGTATTTTCTTACATCAAGGGTGCTTTTTTAGTCGTATAGTATTAAGGAATGGTTAAAATGTGTATATTTGCTTAACATTAAGTTAACATTAAAGAATTCCGTTATGAAAACTACCTATCAGAAATTACATAAGTACAGCATAGATTCACTGGTATTCGGCAAATCAAAGAAAAAAGATTACGTTTTACTCTGGCTAATGATCGGAGTGATTTTCCTGCTGGGAATCATCCTGTAAAAAAGTAAAAGTATTAAAAAATGCGCCTCAGAGGGCGCTTTTTAGTTTGTATGCACTTCAAATTTAACCTGGAT
>WGED01000676.1 GCA_015492915.1 Cyclobacteriaceae bacterium | reverse complement strand
GATCTCCGGAGAATTCTCGATACCGATGTTGACAACAGAGATATTGCATTGGTGTATGGTAACTTACTGCGCGGTTCGGGACATCATCTGAAAGCTTATACCTGGAATCTCAAAAGGAGAGGAGTGAATTACACACCTCAGGTACTTTCTCAGGAAGCTTTCGATGAAATCATCAACAGTTAGACATGCTAAGGGTGTATGAATAAAGGGTAATTTTCATGAGTGAGGGTGATTTGGTAAAGGGTCATGCAACTGCATGGCCCTTTTTATTTTGTCCTGAACTTAATAAACTACAGGTTCACTCAAGCCACCTTCGAACTGCTCAGATCAAGGTATGGCTTCCATTCCTCATAGATGCCGTTGGAGATATCCTTAAGAAACATGACATAAGAAGGTTTGAACGGCTTTGTCATTAGCCGAAGCCCTGCCTTCTCAGGTGTGTAGTCTCCTTTGATGGAATTACATCTTTTACAGGCTGTCACGAGGTTGTCCCATGATGTTTTACCGCCTTTTGCCCGCGGTACAAGATGATCAAGGGTGAGGTCTCTGTTCGTGCCGCAATACTGGCAGCGGAATCCGTCGCGGCGAAAGACATTTTCGCGGGTCAGCACCACACCCTTGTACGGGATACTGACATATCTGCTCAGCCTGATCACCGATGGCATGGGAAATGTGCGGCTCACCGTGTGGAACGCATGGACGGCATTGGCTTCGATCAGCTCCGCTTTATCGAGAAATATGAGCAAAAAAGCGCGTTGCACCGAGCAGATCGAAACCGGGGTATAGTCAAAGTTCAGTATGAGCGCCTTCTTTTTCATTGAATTTCAGAGCTTTATTCATATCGGCTTTTGGCGCCCCTGATACTGAAATTCATGAAAAAAATCACTGTTTTTTCATGAATTGTAGATTTGTATCCTCGTTTTAAGACCTCAGGATGCGCCTTAATCCGGCTAATTTATGAGTATAGGTTGATAATTCCTCATTAAAAATGCCATTTTCATCCAGTTTGTCCCGACGCACATAACCCGAAGCGTGGATGATATCCTGGTCTTCCATGTAAATTCCGACATGTGTTATCTGCCCGGTATCGTTTTTAAAAAATGCCAGATCACCGGGTCTGGCTTCTGACAGGCCGGCCACAGTATGGCCCTGATGATACTGCTGGTGCGCATCCCTTTTGAGCTTGTATCCGCATAGTTTAAAAACCTGCTGTGTGAAGCCGGAGCAATCAGTGCCGAAAGGTGTTTTGCCTCCCCATAGGTAGGGTGCATTCATAAACTTAACGGTCATCTGTTTCAAAAACTCAAAGCCCATTTTTTCACCGCTGCTTTTAGCTGCGCCGTTGAATGCAAGGTGCTCTTCGACGTCAAACAGCTCGGAGGTGGAAATAGGCAGGAGGCTGCCGATGATAATCTGGATCAGTCTTTTTTTGTAGAGGATAGTCGAAATCAGGTCGATGGAAATCTTGAATTCGGTATTCTGAAGATATTCATAATAATCCTCAGGGATCTCTGTGTGCTGCTTCATGTCGATCCACCCCTCATAACCGTCGTATGCTATGGCAATGCGACCCCATTTGCCGTCCTCGGACAGTTGCCTCATGTTATAATAATCCCCGAAGAGCAACTGCGTCACCATTTCCGACCTGTCGGAGGGCATGGCCCGTACGGGTACAATGCCCAATCTGCAAATTCCTTTTTTGTCTATTTCCATTTAAAACTTAATTCTTTCAAGGTCTCTTTTCAGATCTTTTTCTTTGATGTCGTGACGCTTATCATGCAATTTCTTGCCGCGTGCCAGCACTATCTCGAGCTTTGCCAGCCCCCTGTCATTGATAAACAGGCGTACTGGGATGATCGTCAGCCCCTTTTCCTGGCTTTTTGATGCCAGCTTCCTGATCTCCCGTTTTGTCAGCAACAGCTTGCGCTCACGTCGCGGTTCGTGATTGTAATGAGAAGCCTGTTTGTAGGGTGATATGTGCATGTCCCGCACAAATATCTCCTCACCGCGAATGATACAATAAGCTGCCTGCAGGCTCGCTTTTCCTTCACGGATGGACTTGATCTCCGAACCTTGCAACATGATGCCGGCAACGAATTTTTCAAGAAACTCAAACTCGAAAGCAGCCTTCTTGTTTTTGATATTGATGATATTCGGTTTCTTGTCCTTTTTCAAAGTATTGTCCCGGATTCTGAGTTTGCAAATATATAGTTAATATGGATGGGGTGAGAAATTTTTGATGAGAAAATAGGCAAAATCTCATAGGCTTTGTGATGGAGGATAATTTTACGTGACAATGACTATATCACTTGTAAAGTCTGAAAGCACATTCATTTCGGGGGAATAAATGCTATGGGATTTAAACGATTATTTTATCTTTATAGGAGGATGGGCACACTTATCGTAAAATACTAATCACTCATTACTATGGAAAAGGATACCAGATGGATACAACGATTTGAGAATTTCAAAAAAGCGCTCGAAAATCTGGGGGAGGCTGTTGCGCTGGCTGAGAAACGGAAACTCTCCCATCTCGAAAAACAAGGCCTGATCCATGCCTTTGAAATCACTTATGACTTGGGGTGGAACACGATCAGGGATTATTATCAGTCTCAGGGTGAATCGAAGCTGAAGGGCAGCCGCAATGTTTTTAAGGTTGCTGCCGATCGTGGCTTGGTAGAGGCGAACGATCTGTTCACCAGGATCATCAAGAGCAGACAGTTGACCGTGTTTTCCTTTAATGAGGAAACAGCCGGTGCCATTGCCGCCGATATTATCGATGAATATTATGCAGCGTTCCGGCGCCTGAGAAGTAAACTGGAGGAGAAAAGCGATGAAAATCCATAATCACACACACACGGTGAGAATGGATAGATATTATGGCAATTTTTTATTCAATACAGAAGAATGATTATCTTGTCAGCCACCACAAATGAAAAATTTATTAACTATTGAGTAGTTCCGCAAAGATTTTAATTGTAGTTAATCCCGCCGCAGGCAAGGCTGAATATGATAGCCGCCTGGCCTACCTCAAAGGGCAGCTTGAAAAAAAGCAGATTTCTCATGAAGTATATTTCACAAAAGAAAGTGTGGAAGGAGACCTGAGGCAGTACTGCGACCAGATTCCGGGTTTTGAAGAAGTGATCATCATGGGTGGCGATGGCACAGTGAATTATGTCGTGAATGAGCTGAAGAGCAAAAAACTGCCCGTCAGCATCGTGAGCAACGGCACGGGCAATGACTCGGTAAAGTCGCTGCATGGGGAGATGGATTTTAAAAAGCAGGTGGAGATTGCCCTTCACGGCAAAGTGAAGCATTTTGACCTCGGCGTCTGCAATGGCCGCTATTTTGTAAACGGTGCGGGTGTGGGATTTGATGGCGAGGTGGTGCGTGAGATGGTGAAAAAAGGCAACAAACGAGGCGGTCATCTTGACTATCTGTTCACCGTGTTGCGCATCGTTGGCAGGTATAAGGAAAAAATGCTTCGATTCTCATTGGACGGCCAGTGGCACGAGCGCAAAATTTTACTCATGACGATATCAAACGGCACAACCTTCGGAGGCGGCTTTATCATCAATCCTGACGCCAAAACGGACGACGGCAAGCTGAATGTCTGTATTTTCAATGAGTTGAAGCCCGTTATGCGATTCTGGCACCTGCCCAAGCTGAAAAGCGGATCACACGGCAAAGTGAAGGAGGTGGAGTTTCATCTGGCATCGGAGATCATGGTAGAATCTGAGGAAGATGTCGTGGCGCACCTCGATGGCGAATATATCGGCCACCCGCCTTTCAAAATATCTATCGAGCCTCTTGCTTTGGCCCTGAAGTGCCCTGCTTAGCTTTTTTACTCAGTTTGATGTAAAAGTATAAAGCAACGAGGAAAAACAGACCAGCAATAAGTTGTGAGTTTGATAATACCCCGTCGATCACAAATCCTCTCGAAAGATCTCCCCTGAATATTTCAATGATCGATCTGCCGACGGCATAAAGCATCAGATAAGTCAGGAACAGTTGCCCTTCAAATTTTTTCCTTTTCTTCATAAAAAGGATGAACGCGAGGATGGTAAAGATCATCAGCGAACTGTACAGTTGTGTGGGGTGGAGGGGTGTGTTGAGCGGCTCCGCGACGCAGTGAGGATCGGTGAAGGTGACGGAAATAAAGCCGTCGGTGGGCACACCGTAGCAGCATCCTGCCATAAAGCAGCCCAGCCTCCCCGTGCCGTGTACGATCAGCGTTGTGCCGGCAATGATGTCGAGCATGCCAAGTGTTGGAAGCTTATAATGCCTGAAAAACCATAGCATCGTCGGGATGGCAAATATGAACGAACCGTAAAACACAAAGCCGTTGGCAAAATTATCGAGCAGTTTCCCGGGATGCTGAAGGTAACCGGAAGGGTCTTCGAAAAAAATAAAGATCTTGCCGCCCACCACTGCCGCAATGATAAGCAGCGTGATCAGCCATTGGGTGGTTTCCCACGACACATTGTACTGTTTTTTGGCCTGATATCCGGTGTAGATAAAAGCGAGCACGGCGCCCAGTGCGATCAGAAAGCCATAGGTATAAATGGTGATGGTATCGGAAAAAATACCCTTGAGAAAAGACGGAGTATCAAACTGAAAAAGTATGGGGTGCATCTGTTGAAATTTTCATGAAAATAAAAAAACGTATTGACATAACTCATTTATTAACTGTCAATATTTGGGCTTATGTTTCAGTTATCAAAATATACCGCAGCTTAATTTGTCGAACTTAAATTAATTACAGACCTTACCTGTACAAACAAGTTATCATACTGTTTATGTGGGTTTGCCAATCAGGCTCACCTCCGGAGAAACATGATAACTTTCTCTTTTCCAAAAGCGTAACAAAAAATCCATATCCCTTAACATTTCAGGGTCACGATTTTCTTTCTGGAAAAACGGCAGGTCCTTTCGGCAATGTTCGATACAATACATGGCCAATCCTTTTGAAAATTCGTCGGACATCAGCAGGGCTGCCACAGCCTGGTCACTTTGGTCAATATTGAAATAGGGGTTGTTTTTCAACGGGAAGGCGCTGTTGATCCCTATTGCCACTTCAATGCCGTGTTCATGGTTAAAAAAAACCAGGCCGGTTTCGGTTGATTCTTCAATACTCTGCCCGGATATTCTCCCGTGATTCAGAATCCCATCCTCTCTTGCCCTTTTCAAGGCTTTTTCTCTTTCCTTTTTGGACGGGAGAATAGACTTGTTGAAAAAATCAAGAAAATTTTGCATGAAAGGCTCGATTTCTCTGGCAGGCATAAAAGCAATGGGTTCACCATTGTTAAATTGCAGAAAGGCTGATTCTTGCTTTTTTAAAAAATCAGTCACCGCTTGTTCATCTTGATCAAGAAAGTTTACCACCCTTCTGCTTTCGATTGAATTTTTCTCATCAAGTATAAGATCGGAATTAAACGCCGATGAATAATAAGAGCCTGAAAACCACCATTCATTTTTCCATCGTACAAGGCCAATAAATAAAATGGTATCATCAGCCTTAAATGATTTGTACTCTTCAATGGATTTTTGGGTTACTTTGAATATTTTTCCGGAAGCGATATGTTCAAGGAGAATATCTGAAAATTTGGTGCCTTTGTACAAGAAAAAACCATGAACCCTGGGGGGCATTTTCAATAAGTCATTTTTAATGGCATATCTGTCGCCAAAAATGCCCGCCGACCACTCGGTGCTTCTCAGGTTTAACAACCGTGTGCGAAGCGAATATAAAAGGTGCTCCCTGTTATTTGACAATAAAAAAAACAGATCATCCTCGCTGTGTTCCTCAAAAAGTTCCATTTCTGAGGCAATTAAATATTGCAGAGATAACATTTGATATCTTCGATCGTGAGTATGAATTTGCCCCCGAAAACGAAAAGCTTAAGGACTCTTATCTATTAAAACCACATGATCCGGATGACGAATATTATGCAGTTCGAGAGCTTATTGACAACTGTTTCTTC
>WGED01000675.1 GCA_015492915.1 Cyclobacteriaceae bacterium | reverse complement strand
CCTCAGTACCTCATCTAAATCCCGTTTTCAAGACATTTTAAGCCCGATTGCCCTGATCACTGTCTATATCTAGCTTTCTCATATTCCTAATTTGTGGTAAGACTATACCCAGGTTTTCAGCTGATTTAATCGCATAACGCTTAGCTAAATTAAAGTCTTCAAAGTGTTTTCTAACTCTTTGTTTATCCACTTCTGTCCAGTTTTCAGGTGGAGAAACATAATATTCAAATTCACCCGGCTCCTCCTCATCATCCGCATGGTAATTTGCAAAAATCCACTGTTCTATGAAAAAACGGTCAGCATCTGTATAAGGCTGAATGATTTGTTCTTCTGCATTTGTCGAAAATGTATGTGCCTTACTATCCATATTGCAATCGCGGCATGCCGGAACCAGATTGTGAGGCAGAACAGAAAATTGAGGAAAATGCGCTTTAGGCAAAAAATGGTCCAGGTTACGTGGAGTGCCTATCCCTCCACAAAACGGGCATTTTTCTTTTGCAGCATTTAACAAAGCATCATAAATTTTTCTGGCTGGCTTTTTTTCTGGTACAAAGTATTGTTCGTAAACTTTGACTAGATCAGATTTTTTTAAAATATTGATAACAACGGGATCGGTGTCTCGATCAGTCCTAATGGGTGGGATAGTATGTAATTCCCCAATGCCTGCCGCACCTAAATATTGGACCCCTACCGCTGTAAGAGCAGGCCTTTCAGATGTTAGCATCTGTCTTAGTGCGGCATTCCCAGTAATGCCGGTAACACATTCATCAAGCGTTTGTTCAAAACTATGTTGAGGTTCACTCAGCCGCATCATAATTATTACTCCTATCACGATTAGCGATGAGTGCTTTTAAAATAGCCTTGCCTTCAAACCCAAGTTGATTATCGTAGTCGGCAACTATCTCCTCGTAAGTTCTACCTGTTTCAACAGATTTAGCAAGGATATTGTGAAATCCTGAGCGTTCAACCTCAAGGTTGAAAACTTCGCTGGTTAATACTCCAACATTTTCGGCGAAGGTTTCAATGCTTGGGCGGCTAGTCGAGACACTTTCACCCACACGATAAATTTTCCATACACAGGAGCACGGTATTTCCTGCAAAACCACAGGGGAATGTGTAGCAATGATGGCAACTCCGTTTCGATCATGAAGCAAATCGGCAAGCGCACGCACAAACGCCGATAATAGTGGAGGGTGCAAATGACTCTCAGGTTCATCCAATAACACTAACGTTTTTTCTTCTACAGTAGCAACTAGCCGGGTTATCGTTAGTAAAACGATGGCATGCCCCGAACTCATTCGAGATAATAACGAAATAACCTCTTTTCGATACTTGTCTTGAAATGAATTTGAGTCAGGTTGTTCTTCCTCCGTCGTATTGTTACGAAGTTTCTTATAAATAGTTTCGAGCTGTTCGAGCTGCATTGATGAAAAGTTTTCATCTGAACCCAGTTTATTAATCGCATTTAACCAACGTTTGGTTTTTTTTGGCACATGAAAACAATTAATTAAGGCCTTTGCACAATCCTTTTGAAGGTCACTAATTGTTCGGTGGTGCTCTCCATTTTGTGAGTCTTTCAAACCAATATAGAAATAACAGGTTCCTTTGGCAGGATCAGGTTGTTCCTGGGGAGGGGTGAATGGGTCAAATGCACTGAAGGAAACTGATACAAGGCTGCTGAAGTAATCATCCGGGATTTCGTTGTTCTGAGGTGTTCCTGTATTGATGAACTGAGCACTTGCATTTTGTCGATTTGTAATGGTTTCAATCATTCCATTTAGCAACGTTGTTTTGCCTACGCCATTTCGGCCAATAACCGCATGAATGTTGGTGCTGGGAGTGGAGTTCACTTTCACATCGAAATCAAGATCTATGCTCCCAAAAGATTGCATTTCAGGTCTGGCGAACTTAAATTCAAAATTGGTGAGTTTAGCTTTACCATTGAGGACCCGGGCATACTGCCCCTTCACAACAGAAAGACTGACGACGCGCAGTAAAGACGTTCGAAAAACCTCTTCCTCTTTTATGTCTTCAATAATGGTAGGCTGTACAACAATATCGTTCAGAGCCAATAAAATCTGTTTGCCTGAGGGACCGGGTAAAGATGCTATATTGCGATAGAACTCAACAGTTTGGCCTAGCGCGAAGAATTCATTGTCTACACTTTCAAACCTGTCAGGCAATTTGGTATAGGTGTCAGTTTCTGTTGTTTGCCCTTTAAATCCAATCTTGATCGCACCAATATCATGGAACTGACCATTTTCATCATGGAGTGACATGTGAAACAGGGTGATAAATGCATAGTCATTCCAAAGATCCACTTTGAGATAAACCGTATTGTTACCGTTATCTGGAAACGAAGTGTTTTTGGGTAAAATACAAAATTCCATGTTCAATAATTTTCCTGAATACAAGTGTAAATTTTAGTCAATGAACTAATGTCTGGATAAGCGGTACTTCAGCAAATTCAAACGTGCCGTACCACCATTCTTTCAGTACTGCCTTTTATCGGCAGTTAGATTTTCCACTTCGCCACTATAGCCATTTAGTGTTAGTTTCCCAAGTTTCTGGCCGTTAGGCTGAGTGTTTTGTATATCAACATTTAATCAGCGACTTTTCAATAATGGCTTATTTATTTGGGCATGATAGCCATCCCTGGTTTAATGTGATCATATTTTCATCAATTTGTATGCTGCTTGCCAGCACTTCTTTGAATAGACCGAAGAATGGGATTTGTATCCGGTATTTCGGGATTACCTCAACATTATTTGTCAAATATGAATCAAGCGCTAAAAATGCCCAAACAAAAAAACCAATGGCTTTCGCTGCAAAGGATGCAAAGAAACGCAAAAGAAAACAAATTCCAGTCTTCGTGTTTCTTCGCGCCCTTTGCGGTTAAATATGAATTCAACCTAAATCCTGCAAGTGCTCGCTCGCACTGAGCGCACGCTCTTTTCGCCCTTAATTCACGCTCAAGTGAACAAATAGCGTCAATTTACAACCTACAATAAGCGGAAAACCCGGCTGAACTTAATGACATTAAGGGTTGCCCGTATTCCCCATGCATTTTCTACAGACCAGGGTGTGCCCCAAATGACGTGCCCGTCCTTCGACACTGATCACCCAGGGGCGTAGCTGCCAGGGTGGCCGGTGTCGTACATGCTGAGTGTGACCGCAGGCCAGATCTGCCACCCAGTCGTCGTG
>WGED01000674.1 GCA_015492915.1 Cyclobacteriaceae bacterium | reverse complement strand
CATGCACTGTGAGTTGCATGAGGCTTTTTTTTAACCCAAAATTCTCAATAGGATTTCGTTATGAGAGGTTGAAGTACAACTTGTACCGCCAGGGCGGGAAGAAAATCAGCGCGTTTGATGAGGAGGCATAATGTACTTTTATGGTGACGAATCAAACGTGAGTGAAACGTCTGATTTTGAAGTAATTTAAGCTCGGAATAGAAAGGTTATTGAGAATTTTGGGTTTAATTTCTATGACAAAAGGGTTATTTCTGGATCGAGAATTCGACACGACGGTTCTTCTGTCTTCCTGCACGTGTTTCATTAGTGGCGATTGGTTTCTGGAACCCGTAAGCTTCGATCCTGAACCTTGATTTTGGCAAACCTTTATTTACGAAATAATTCAGCACTGATTTAGCCCTTCTACGGGATAAGCTCATGTTATAAGCTGCCGGACCGACATTGTCGGTATGTCCCGCAATGATCAGCTTGATCTTCGGATTGTCTTTCAGGAATTTCACAATCTTTTCAAGAAACGGATATGCAGATTCATTCAGATAATCGGAAGCAAAATCAAACAAAACAGTTTCTCCCAGAATAAGTTTTTCAACATCACCCGATACAAATTCTTCCACATCTTTCTTGGCATCAGCAGAAACAACCACCTCTTCTTTGCCTCTGACCAGGGCGATAGGTCGTTTTATTTCTTTATAATCCACCTCGTCGAGCAGGTCGATACGATCCGAAGAAGTCTGATAGCCTACGGCGCCGGCCCTGTATTCGTAGGCTGATCCTGCAGGGAGCAAAATATCATACTCGCCGGTCAGTGTGTCGGAAACGGTAAAGCCGACCTCAGTGTTTTCCGGAAGCAGGTAAAATGTGATTTTAGCGGCAAGCGGCTTGCCGTCGGCAGCATCCGTTACGGTACCGGAAATGCTGATAACAGGTGCGGGCTGATAGAAGATAGGCATGGCAATTTTATAAATATCGCCCTTCCCCTCTTCAACAGACTTTGAGTAATAAGCATATTTTCCCGATGGAGGAATATTGAAAAACACATCATCCCCTTCGGAGTTGATATCGGGTCCAAGATTTTCAGGCTCGGTCCAGTTGGTCCATGTCTCATCGAGTCTGCGGCTGATGTACACATCGCTGCCGCCATAGCCGTTATATCCTTTTGATGAAAAATACAGTGTTTCGTTATCGGGAGCAAGGTATGGGGATGACTCTTCGTGCGCCGTATTAATATCATTACCGAGATTCAACGGCTCAGACCACCGGCCGTCCCTTTGACGGAAGCTAACATACAAATCTTTCCCTCCGTAAGCATCATAACGGTCAATGGCCATGATGAGTACCCGTCTGTTGTTGGCGAGAAAATAGTTTCCATCAATAGACTGAATGTATGCGTTAATAATCTCGAGCGGTTCAGGCTTGCTCCATCCTTCACTGGTTTTAGTCGAGATTGAAACACCCGGCCTCATTTTGTCGCTATTGGTATATTTGTTTCCAAGCAACACCACCATAGCGTCACCGTCGGGTGTGATTGAGCTGATATAGTTTGAACCCTTGTTATTAAGTGGCTCGCCAAGGTTTTTTGCCTCTTCCCAATCATCTTTTTGCGGATCAAGTGTAGAATACCAGATGTCATTATCATCATCCACGCCACCAATATTATCGGGGTGGTTGGCACGACTGAAATACAATGTTTTACCATCAGGTGCGATCAAGGGGCGTGTCTCTTTGTATTCGCTGTTAACATTATCACTCAGACGCTCGACCAGAATTTCTTCACGCAGATTCTGCGGCTCCTCTATTTTTATGTCGATTGGTCTGGACGAAGGTGATACACCGATGGCATCAATGCCTGAATATCCGGGCACTTTTCTCCCGTCGATGATCAGTCGTAGAGATTCGACAAGGTAATCGGTCTTATCGATATTCACGCGGAGCAAACGGCTCTTCAGTCCGATTGGTTTCGGTTCAAAGGTGTGCACCAGATAGCCGTTGCCCTTTTTGTCGTACAGGTATATCTCATAAACGGCGCTGGGATTATAGGATTCTGCTATGACGATCTGCTGTACACGCACCGGCTTGTCGAAAGCTACGGAGATAAAGTCGAGCTTATTCGGTTTGGCAGGCATCCAGGCATTGGGATTATCGCCGCCTTCGAGCAGGGCATTGGGTTTGCCGAGTACCTGTTCGGCAGAATATTCATATGGAGAAAATTCGGATGAAAAATCAAGCAGTTCACTGGCCCAGTATACCCGTTGGGCATTGGTTGCGAATGATATTAAGGTCAATAATGTTAAAAGTTTGTACTTCAGCATTTCCTGTTATATTTCTTTTTCGATTGTCCTGACTTTTATTTATAATTTCAATATTCTTACTTCCACGCGCCTGTTAATTTCCGAGGCTTCAATAGATTGCTCCTTTACCAGTGGCTTTGTGCCACCAAACGCCTTTGTTTTGATTCGCTTGGGATTTACGCCTTTCCCGACCAGGTATTTTTTTACAGCATCCACTCTTTGTTGTGATAGCTGCATATTCAACCTCTTGCTTCCGCGATAATCCGTGTGCCCCTCCAGTTGAATATGAGCGGAAGGATTTTTGTTCATAAAACTTACCAACCGATTCAGCTCCTCATAGGAGTTGGATGTGATGTTGGCCTTCCCAAGCTCAAAAATAAGATTTTTTAATCTTATTACCTGATTTTCTTTCCACTCCGGCTCCAGATAATAATCTTTCTCTATCTGACCATCCCTGAGAGAACCTTTAGGGTTAAATAATTCAGAATAAGTTCGGTGATTATCGGAGTAAACACTGACTTTATAATCCTTATTGATATTTACATGGTATTCAAAATATCCGCTTGTATCATTGGAAGAAATGATGCCGACCTCATTGCCGTGTGGCAGGCTTTCAAAAATAATCGTTGCCCTTACGGCAATCCTTTCCGGCTTCTGGCTGATGGAATCATAGATATGTCCATGGATTTTTATGATGCTGTCCTGGGCAAAGACATTAATCTCAATTCCTCTGCCATAGGAGAAAAAGACCATTAAGCTGAAGCAGCCGGTGAAAAATACTTTTAATAAGGTATATCCGGATGGCGTCATGAATCCAAAAAATTATATCGATTATTAATTATAAAAGTAGGAATAAAATCGCAAATAATGGAGTTTGCAGTCTATCATTG
>WGED01000673.1 GCA_015492915.1 Cyclobacteriaceae bacterium | reverse complement strand
TATACATTGTCAATTCCT
The DNA here is from genome assembly GCA_015492915.1 of Cyclobacteriaceae bacterium. GTDB lineage: Bacteria > Bacteroidota > Bacteroidia > Cytophagales > Cyclobacteriaceae > JAAUQL01. The sequence continues at coordinate 2,702 of WGED01000673.1, read as the reverse complement.
CCTACAAATGAATATCCAAAACCTTGATTTTGACGAAAATCGGAAATGCAGCGATCATGAAAGGCCTGCATCACATCATTTGCATTTCCTTCTTTTAATTTGAAATAATACACAGAACCTGCAGGAACCGCAGGGAAGGATACTTTGGGCACATTGGCGACGATATCATAACCACCATACATTTCAGCCCGCCCAATAGCTGCGGCGATCAACTCAAATTTTAATCCTGGAATGTCGTCGAAGTATCCATTATGCATGGCTCGAGATAGGGAACCCATTTCAAACAACGCAGGGGTTGCCAGGTAAACTTTGAATTGCCGGGTACGTTCAATCTGTTCCTTAATTTGATCAGTCGGAAACTGTTCAACATTTACTGATTGAAGATAGGCGACTTTGCCATCACCTCCTAATCGCAATATGGCATTTGCTGCAAAGGATTCCGGTAATTCACATTCGAGAATAAATCCCGTCTGCTTTTCTTTGTCCGTCTTAAACGCCATATGTTGCATCGTAAATAGCCGTCCAGTTTCTACATTTTTTTGCCCCTTTCTTAATGCAATCCCTTCCCGAAAATCTGAGGTGTAAACATCATCCACTTGAAGCACTTCGTCGCCAAAAGTGAATTCGCGAGGCTGATTGAGCTCGCCAGATAAATATTCTTGGAGTAATTTTTCACTTATCAAAACATTCTCATACTCTGCAGATTGCGAATACGGATTGATGAGTAAATGGGATAATTTCATATTGGTTTCTATTACTTCCGGAATTTGCTTCACTTTTGTTGGAACTAAGCAATGAGAATCGGTCCTACCTCCACTCTTCTCGTTTTTCTCGGATGCATAGATCAACACATCTCTGGGCAGGGGAAAGAATCTGACAAGTCTTTCTTCGGAACGATGTGCAAACAAGGGGCCTTTAATTTTCAAGGTAGCTGTTGTGCCTTCCGAATCACCGTACTCACCGACCCATTTTTTTAGCTCCGGATCAGTTCCTGTCTTAAAAGTAGAAAATCCACCGGGATTCGCGGCCAAAATCGCAGATCGCAGTGCACCATAAAAAGTAGAAGGTGAAGGCGGAATTTGTAAATTAGCTTCTCCGCCCACTTCAAATGGGCGACCATCTCGAAAAAATAGCGTATCAATGGCTTCAATAAAAAAAGCTTTCATTTGTTCAACCCTCTCTGGCCATAAATTCGATTATAGAAAACATATTCAATAACTCTCGAATAATTAGATTATTTTCTTGTTTTTGTCCATCATTTCCATGATTAACTTTTTCAAATCGATGTTTCATGGTGAGGAAAAGGTTAAATAAGCTATCATTCCAGTTTTTAAATTCTTGCAGTAAACTTGTCTTTTTTTGTTTTTCTTTAATTTTCCGTTCAAACACCCGTCCCATTTCCACCACAAACATTTCCCAAGTATCATCGGAAAACCCCTTTTGTTCTGCTTTTAGCACATATACAAAATCTCGACTGATAAAGTCGGAAGCAATCCACCTATATAATGGTAACAATACTTGCTTGATCACATCGGTTTTATTTTCAGCCTGAAATGGAACCACGGTGTGAACTTCTTCACCACTTCGTTTAAGCAACGCAAGTCCTAAAGCATCTCGGCCAAAATGTTTTGCTTCTTTTTCCATTGCCTGGGCTTTTGAGATTACCCAGCGCATTGGTGTGGTGTGATGGGCAATAACCAATCCCACAGAAGCCTTAGCTTCGCTGCCAAAGCGCATTTGCAGGTTATGACCATCTTCCCACCAGCCATCACCATTACCGATGCGATCGTTGTATCCAGAAAATGCCAGACGTAACTGATGCGCCAGCTCCAGACCATTTGCTACCGGCGCCATGGCCAGCACATCGTCACCACCAGAATACACCAACTTACCCCAATTTTCTTCTTCTACCACTCTACGTGCAATTTGGGTTGCAAACTCATTCTGCACCCGGCTCAACATACTATGGATGGAAGGTGTTATCTGTCGTTGTTGCCCAAGAATTTGAGCAATTTTTTGGGCTTTGTCATCAGAACTACTTTTTATCTTTTCTACAACATCAGGGTGGATTACTTTTTCAAAAGAAGGCAAAAATTTTCCTGAAACCCAGGCCCCCATTTTGTCCCCATCCATAGCCAAGTAACAATAGTAAGAAGCGAGCTTCGTGCGTTTAACACCGGTTGTTCGTAATATGTCTTCAAGTGCTTTCCTTAAGGGTTTACGGATTTCTGTATCCTGATCCAGCTCATCGCTAATTTCATCCTTGGTGCTTTCTTTTAGCAGGTTGATCAAGTATCCAGTGTCAATTTTGGCAAATTTCTGTAAGGATGGTTTACCCTTTGCGGCACTCATCAACCGAGGTATAGCATAGGTCTGATAATGCTCTGGCTCATGCTTCAGTGTGCTCAAAAAATTATTCAGGACTTCTGGTTGATCCCCGACTTTTTCAATAATTTCTTTTTTAAACGAAAGCCCTGCCATTTCCGCCGTGGAAGGATAAGCAAAATCAAGGCTACTAATTTTAAAGTCCAATTGGGCAAATTTTTCCTGAAAATAAAATTCAGCTACCCGTTTGGTAGCGCATACAGCACATAACCGTTCGCCTTCTTTAAAAAATTTCTGAATCTTAGCTTCTGGATGAGTTTCAATTTTCTCCCTAATGGTTCCCTGCCAAAAATCCTGGATTTGCCGCCATCCATCTT
>WGED01000672.1 GCA_015492915.1 Cyclobacteriaceae bacterium | reverse complement strand
GGTTGGCGAATATACTGTCTATGCCTATATTGCGAAAATAATTTCGTGAATCCCTGTAATATTCCTGATTCATCATTGAATAACCCAGTGTCAAATACAAACGGTTAAGTGCTTCCTCCTGTTTCATTGCTTCAGCCGACTTCAGGGCGTTCTGTATGATAATGTGTGCATCAGTCCACCAGCCTTGTCTGATATTGGCTATTGCCATGTTCAGTCTGGCGGAAAGATAATATTTTGAACCGGGCTTTATTTTTTCATAATATGCAATGGATTCCCGGTGTTTTTTCAGTTTCTGTAACGCTACCCCCTGCATTAGCAAGGCATGATGATGCTCTTCATCAGGAAGATCATTTGCAATGCCATTAAGAAGTTGAAGTGTTTTTTTCCACTGATTACGTTCAAACGAAAATATTGCAAATAGATAGGCCGTGTTCGATATTAATGTTCGATCACCCTCATTGTTAATGACATCAAAAAGTGCGCCCGCAGTTTTGGTGTCGTTTTGAGACAATAAAATTCTGGTAAAATAAAAAATATTGCTGTCATCATAGTTTTTATTCAGCATTGCAATATTATTGAATATTGCGTTTGCCGCAAGGATGTTTTTATTTTTACCGGAATATTTTTTTACCAATAACAATAAAGGGTCTATTTCTTCATAGTTTGCCGGGGCCCATTGTGGCTGAGTCAATAAAAATTTCTGAAAATGAGTGGAAAACGCCTGATGTTTTCTGTCCACTGATGCAATTGTTACATTTATATTGTCTTGTGCATTGTTTGATGCAGCATGCGATGCTGCGGAAAATAATAGTGTAAATACAGTGAACATTTTCACCATATGCTGAATCAATGTACTCATTAGCCTGTACAGCAAACCCTGAATTTTAAAAACACACTTGTTTAATGTCGTATTTCAGTTATTGGATATCAACATATTAAGATATGTTGTAAGTGAATTGACCATCATCATTTACGCCTATGTCGATATTTGATATTTCTTTTCCGTCAACTAACCGTGACAGGCACTCCGTGGCCATTTCAGGCAACAATGTGCGGCTGAGAATATTTTCGATATTTCTGGCGCCAGTATCCACTTCCTGGCTGCGCGCAACAATGTGTAACATAACATCGTCGTGATAACCGAACGTGGCGCCGTAATGACCTTTGATTCTTTTTTCTATTCTGCGCATATTAATTTTACAGATCTTGAGCAGGTCTTCATCGCTAAGCGGGTAATAGGGGATTATGGTGGTTCGACCCAGAAATGCGGGTTTGAAGTAGTTTAACAGTTGCGGTCTGAAATTATCCAGCAGTACCTCCGGGTCTGGTAATTCTTCGCTTTGTGCGCATATCGCACGAATATGTTCTTCGCCGGCATTGGAGGTCATAATGATAATGGTATTGCGGAAGTCGATATCCCGGCCTTCACCATCTTTGATGGTGCCTTTGTCAAACAGGTTATAAAATATATCCTGCACACCCGGATGGGCTTTTTCCATTTCATCCAGCAACAGCACGCTGTATGGTTTTCTGCGAACCGCTTCAGTGAGCACACCTCCTTCACCATAACCAACATACCCTGGGGGTGAACCCAATAACATTGATATTTTGTGCTCTTCTTTAAATTCAGACATGTTGATCGTGGAAATATTATGTTCTCCACCGTACAGGGTGTCCGCCAGTGCCAGGGCAGATTCCGTTTTACCCACTCCGCTGGGACCAACCATAAGAAAAACCCCGATGGGTTTTCGGGGGTCGGTTAATCCTGCCCTTGATGTGCGAATATTTTCAGCAAGGGCATTTAGGGCATGCGGCTGACCGATTACGCGATTACCCAGCGCATCAGCAAGTTTCAATATTGCATCAATTTCATCAGACACCATTTTCCCTACGGGAATGCCGGTCCAGTTGGCAACCACTTCTGCAATTGCCTGACTGCCCACATTCACTTGAATCATTGGGTTGTCGCCCTGAATATCCTCCAGTTCTTCCATTAAATCATGTAATTCGTTTTTGATTTTTTTCAGTTGGTCATCGTTGAGTAATGCGGGAGCGCCGTCTTCTTTGAGCGCATCTTCCGATAATGACTGTGCGTGGTAGTCATCTTCGATTTGTTTTTGCAAATGGTGTATTTGTTCAACTTTATCTTTTTCTTTATCCCATTGCGTTTCCTGTTCTTTCAGGCGAAGTTCATTTTTTTGCAGCTCAGCCTTTAGTTCAGCAATTCTTTCTTCACAATTGCCCAGGGTTGCATTTTCGCGTTGAAGTGAATTTATATTGGTTTGGCATTGGGTGATATTCCGTCGGGTGTCTTCAACAGCTGCGGGGGTGGCGCTTTGACTGAGTGAGACCCGTGCACAGGCGGTGTCCAGCAAACTGACGGATTTGTCGGGTAATTGTCTGGCCGTAATATATCGGCTTGATAAACGCACAGAATCAACAATGGCATCATCCATAATTTGTACGCCATGATGGTTTTGTAACATCACAGAAATCGCGCGCATCATATTGATAGCCTTTTCTTCATTGGGCTCTTCTATTTTTACAATCTGGAAACGGCGGGTGAGGGCGGGGTCTTTTTCAAAGTATTTTTTATATTCTGCCCAGGTTGTTGCTGCGATAGTTCGCAGCTCCCCTCTTGCCAATGCCGGCTTTAATAAATTTGCGGCATCTCCCTGTCCTTCTTTTCCACCTGCTCCGATGAGCGTATGGGCTTCATCAATAAACATAATGATCGGTTGTGGAGATGCCTTGACTTCTGCGATGACGGATTTTAGCCGGTTTTCAAATTCACCTTTTACACTGGCTCCGGCTTGTAACAGGCCAAGATCCAGGGAGCGTACTGCTATTCCCCGCAATGGTTCCGGTACGTCACCTGATGCCACCCTGAGCGCAAAACCTTCGACCACCGCTGTTTTTCCCACACCGGCTTCCCCCGTAAGGATCGGGTTGTTTTGCCGTCGACGAATCAATATATCAATGATCTGCCGGATTTCCTCGTCACGACCAAGCACCGCGTCAATTTTCTGTCTCTTATACACATCTGACGCT
>WGED01000671.1 GCA_015492915.1 Cyclobacteriaceae bacterium | reverse complement strand
GGATTATACTGTTTCTTTTTCTTTTTTTATTGTCAGTCATAAAAAATTCTCCGGCATCATTGGCACGTTTCTCCAGGTCGTTTTATGAGTGCCGGATATGAAAAAGACCCGTATTCATCAGCAGGTCAGTGCTTTTCGCGCATGGCGCAATATTTACAATTTCCCTTGTGCGCCAATACCTCCGAATTACCCGAAAAGAAATAAATGTACTCGCAACCGTCTATGACCAGCACTTCTATTCTCCGTCCGCCGAACCTATCGGGCAATGTCGTGGTTTTTATGGTCGTCTTGCATGAATACAATGAAATACTCAAAGGCATGATCATGGCAATACCCATAATCCGTGCCAATTTTTTCAATCCGGTTTTCATCTTTTAAGTGTTTTGCATAAACAAAAGTCGGGGCGCCATAATGCTTTGCGGGCAATAATCACCCTTACATCATAGCATCGACACGATTACTGCAAGGATTGGGCCTGACCGCTCTCCTGCGAGGTCAGTGGTGTGGAAAATATCTGACAAGGCGCCGGGAATTTCCTTAAACCGGTTACTGAAAGCCGATCCATTTGTGCGTGGCTGCCGTCACACTCATCAGATAATACAACAGCCTGGAGCCGACGATGGCATCCCAACCATTATTTCCTGGTGAGACTTCACAGAGGTCGAATGAGATGATTTTTTTGCCCGATTCCACGATCTTATCAAAAAGGTAGAGCAACTGATTGTATGATAGACCGCCGGGTACCGGCGTGCCTGTATCGGGGCTGTACTCATGCATGAGCCCGTCCACATCGAGGGTGATGTAAATATTTTCGGGCAGGCAATCCACGATCTCCGCCACCTGGCCACTCCACAACTTGCCCTCAAATTGCTCCCGAGCCATCACATGATCAAAAAAAGTGATGATCCTGGGGTCATTTTCTATCACCTCATACTCCTGATGGCAGAAATCCCTGACGCCCACCTGGACAAGCGTTGTAACATTTTCCAGCTTCAGCAGGTTGTGCATAATGGAACCGTGCGAGTGCTCAAATCCCTGATAGGCAGGCCGCAGATCGGCATGGGCATCGATCTGCAGGACGCCGAATTCTTTCACGTGCTGCGAAACGGCTTTCATCAGACCGTAAGGCGAGCTGTGGTCGCCGCCGAGCACGACAGGCACTTTCCCGTCATTCAGGATGTTTACCGATTTTTGATAAACCCAATCATTGATGTTGGCAGAGAGGGCATTGATATTTTTAAGTATCAGTTTCTCTTCCTCCGGAGAGAGCTTCACATCCTCCCCTTCCAGAAAGCGGATATATTGTGCCGCATATTTTCGCGCTTCATTATTGTTGCTGATCCATTCATCAGACACAGGCAGCATGGTGACGCCGAGCTTCCACGCATCGGGCATCCGCATGAGAAACAGATCAATTTGTGATGAAACTTCAAGGATTTTTTTCGGCCCCAGCGAGGCGCCGTCGTGAAAAGAAGTGGTCACATCCCATGGCACGGGGATCACGATCACTTTCGAGGTCTCCTCGTCAAAAGGTAATCCGAAAAGAGCGCCTCGCTTCCCAACCCCATTCGGGTCGAACTTTTTGATTATTTTCTCATAGCTGTATGAATTCATGGCAATAACCGTTGGACAAACGAAGGTAATACAAATGACGCTTTATGGACATCATAACTGTAATATTCGGGCTGATTTTTTCGGCAGAACTCTTCAACCATTAATTTGTCCGGAGCACCGGGCCGCAACGATTCATTTTTGGGAGCCAATGTAAAACTCCACATACCGGAAGGATACGACGACAAATACAACAGATAACAATGTGTGGCGGCAGTGCCAAAAACCTCCGAGACGCCCCTGAACGAACGGCCAAACGCTTCACTATCGAAGCGTGGTGAGCCTCCCTGCGCCACCAGGATACCGTCTTCCTTTAAGATGCGGCTGATGTGCCGATACAGCTCGCTTCCCGATCCGTCCATGCCCGGTAACTCAGAATCGATGATCACAATGTCAAAGGTATTTGCAGGAGTTTGCTTCATGAATTCAAACCCATCTTCTATCGTAATATGCACCCTTTTATCGTCAAATCCCGCAGCAAGCCCCGGCAGATATTTTTTCGAAATTTCTATGACTTTTTCATCAATTTCCACCACATCAATATGGACAAGCCCTTCATGCCTGATCAACTCACGGCACACCCCGCCATCGCCCCCGCCAATCACGAGCACCCTTTGCGGGCCTGGATGTACAAACAGCGGTACATGGGCGATCATCTCATGGTATGCGCGCTCATCGCGTTCCGCACACACAATCTTACCGTCCAGTACCAGTATGCGGCCCATCGCGTTGGTGTCGTACACCTCAATCTTCTGAAAAGGCGATTTTTCCATGCAGAGCCGTTCGCCAGTGTGCCGCAGGGATAAGGCCAGGTCTTCATTGCGCTGGGTAAACCAGATATTCCTCGTGCTTTTGATCGATTCCTTTTTAATCGTTTGTTTTTCTCCATGAAATTCAGGTGATTTTTTGCCGGTACTGAGCAGGTTGTTCTGCCCGCGGTTAAGCTCCATGGTAGAGCCGTGCGATGCACCGAATGCTTTCTTCAGATGCTCATAGGCCACCCACGGATTCACCGAATCGCCGCACGTATAAATATCGATCGAAGCATAGGCATATTCCGGCCAGCAGTGAATCGAGAAATGACTCTCCTGTATTACGATGACGCCCGAAACGCCAAAGGGAGAGAAATGATGGAAAGTAGAATTGATCACCGTGGCGCCGGCCAGTTCTGCCGCCTCCAGCATGGCTTTCTCCACAAAAGTGACATCGTCGATCTTCTCCACCTCACAGTGGTACAACTCGGCGATGATATGTCTGCCCAGCGCCGGCATCATAACTCAGCGCTGTAGTTTTCGGCCGACAGGTATTGCTGAAACATCGCATTATCCTTTGACACCTCCTCCCAACTGTCCACATCACAGGATATGACTACTATACTGCCGGCGGCCATCCCGTCAAAGTGATGACCCGTGATGTATTCCACAAAATAGGTGAGTACGGGATTGTGCCCCACGAGGATCACATTTTGCCAGTCGTTATGAAATTTGTTTACTTTTTCAAGGACAATACGCACGGAGGCCTCATACAAATCTTCATCGGCCTGGATTTTAGAAACATCGAAGTTAATCTGATCAGCGATATTCTCGGCCGTCATCACCGCCCGGACAGCACTGGATGAAATAATTGCCGAAATCTCATAGCCTTTCTTGTGCAGGTAGCTCCCCAGCCTGGATGTTTCCTGCATGCCCTCAGCCGACAACGGTCTGTCGATATCCCGTTCCTCCACCTCAGCGGCCCTTGCCCTGCCGTGCCTGATGATAAATAGTCTCTTTCCCATAGTCAGTTACCTGTTATGTTCATTTTAAGGGTTCAAAATTAGTTTTCACCGGACAAATATCTGCCGGCGAATTTCAAAATTAATCATTCATACTTACAGGGTGGTTAAAATTCTTTTAAAACACTCCATGAGTGATTCATTTGCTATTTTAGTTATTTTATGTTGATATTTGGGGCTTTATTAAAAAAACGACGTTTAGATGCCAAAAAATTTAGTGATAGTAGAGTCGCCGGCCAAGGCCAAAACCATTGAGGGATATCTGGGAAAGGATTATAAAGTCGTGTCGAGCTACGGGCACGTGCGTGATCTTCCCAAGGACGACATGGCCATTGATATCAAAAATGGTTTCAAGCCCACCTATGTCATTTCCAAAGACAAACGGGAGGTGATCAAAAATCTTAAGAAAGAGGTAAAAAATTCAGACCTTGTCTACCTGGCCAGTGATGACGACCGTGAGGGGGAAGCTATCTCATGGCATCTGAAGGAAGCGCTCCAGCTCGATGACAACAAGGTAAGAAGGATTGTATTTCACGAGATCACCAAAAACGCGATTCTCAATGCCATCAAATCACCGAGGGGGCTGGACCTCGACCTGATCAATGCTCAGCAGGCCAGGCGCGTGCTCGACCGGCTCGTGGGCTTTGAGATCAGTCCCGTGCTGTGGAAAAAGATCAAAAGAGGTCTCTCGGCAGGAAGGGTGCAGTCTGTCGCGGTGAGGCTTGTTGTGGAGCGGGAGCGGGAGATCGAAAATTTTGAGGCAAAATCATTCTTCAAGGTCACCGCCCTGTTCGACATCAACGGATCAAAGCAACTGAAAGCCGAACTGGGGAAAAAATTCGACACGGAAGAAGAGGCACAGGCATTTCTGAAAAAATGCGCCGGTGCGGTATTCACCATTACGAACCTTGAAAAAAAGCTGACTAAAAAATCTCCTGCGCCGCCTTTTACCACATCAACCCTGCAACAGGAAGCGAGCCGTAAACTCGGATTCTCTGTCGCCCGTACGATGACCCTTGCACAGCGGCTTTACGAATCGGGTAAGATCACCTATATGCGAACGGACAGCGTGACCCTCTCGCAGGAAGCCATCAATGCCGCAAAAACCGCTGTAGAGCAGAAATTCGGTCCGGAATATATCAAAACAAGGCAATACAAGAACAAGTCAAAATCAGCCCAGGAGGCGCACGAGGCGATCAGACCAACTGATTTCAGCAGATCGCAGGTAGAAGGTGACAACGGTGAAAAGCGCCTCTACGAACTGATCTGGAAGCGCACGATCGCATCCCAGATGGCAGACGCCCAACTGGAGCGCACCACTGCCACCATTTCGATCTCTACCGCACCCGAGACACTCACCGCACAGGGCGAGGTAATCAAATTTGACGGATTTCTCAAGGTATATATCGAATCGACAGACGAAGAAAACGGCGATGAAGAGCACAAGGGCATGCTGCCACCACTGCACGAAGGCCAGGAACTCAGGCTCAACCGGATGACGGCACGACAGGGTTTCACCCGTCCTCCCGCCCGGTACACCGAGGCCAGCCTCGTCAAGAAACTGGAAGAGATGGGCATCGGACGACCCTCGACCTATGCCCCAACCATTTCTACGATTCAGAAGCGCGACTACGTGACGAAAGAATCACGCGAAGGCAGGGAACGCGAGTACAAGGAAATAGTACTGGAAAGCGGAGACATTAAGACCGTGACCAAATCGGAGATCACGGGTGCGGAAAAGAACAAGCTTTTCCCGACCAACATAGCCATGATCGTCAATGACTTCCTCGTGGGGCAGTTCCCGAAAATCATCGATTACTCATTCACCGCCTTTGTGGAGAAAGAACTCGATGAGATAGCGAGCGGCAAGCTGAAATGGGACAAGATGATCGAAAACTTTTACAACAGCTTCCATCCCGACGTCGAGACTTCGGCCAATATCAGCAAATCGGATATCGGCGTAGTGCGATTGCTCGGCAAAGACCCTGACTCAGGAAAAAATATATACGCCCGCCTCACCAAATTCGGGCCCTGCGTGCAACTGGGAGAGCTCGACGATGAGCAAAAGCCTCAATATTCAAGCCTCCGTAACGGTCAACTCCTCGAGACCATCACCCTGGAAGAAGCGCTCGAACTGTTCAAGCTCCCACGCACGGTGGGCACATATGAGGATTCGCCCGTCGAAGCCAACATAGGACGCTACGGACCATACCTCAGGCATAAAAACAAGTTTTTTTCATTGGAGGAATCGGACGACCCGCTCACGGTTACCCTCGACAGGGCGATTGAAATAATCAATGCCAAAAGGACGGAAGACGCCAGCAGGGTGATCAAGACCTTTGATGAGAACGAAGAGTTTCAGATTCTCAAAGGCAAGTGGGGGCCTTACCTCAAAGCAGGCAAGAAAAATGTTAAGCTCCCGAAAGGCACCAATCCTGAAGAATTAACGTATGAACAATGTGTGGAGCTGGCGGAAAAGGCCCCGGTAAAAAAGAGGAGATTTAAAAGAAAATAATCGACTGATTCTCATAGCCGGTGCCGGCCAACCTGCCGGAGTCGCCATGAAAAAATGATGATTTTTTTAATGTAAAGATCATGAAAAAGATAGTAGTCCTTTCAGGAGCAGGCGTCAGTGCCGAGAGCGGTATCAAAACTTTTCGCGATGCAGGTGGTTTGTGGGAAGGATATGATGTGATGGAGGTGGCATCGCCTGAGGGGTGGGAAAGAAACCCGGAACTCGTATTACAGTTTTACAATGAACGCAGAAAACAGGCTCTCACGGCCGAACCCAATGAAGGACACAAGATCATCGCCGAACTGGAGAAGCACTTTAAGGTAACGGTCATTACCCAGAATGTGGATAATTTACATGAAAAAGCCGGATCCTCACACGTCATCCATCTACATGGCGAGCTGTTCAAGGCGAGGAGCACGGTAGATCCTTCGCTGATCTACGATATCGAAGGCTGGGAACTGAATATCGGCGACAAATGTGAAAAGGGTTCGCAACTGCGGCCGCATATCGTGTGGTTTGGCGAGATGGTGCCCATGATGGATGTGGCGGTGGAAGAAACCGTGACGGCTGACATATTTATTGTTATCGGCACCTCGCTGCAGGTGTACCCTGCCGCAGGGCTCCTTAGCTATGTTTCCCGTAATGTGTCCGTTTTCATCATCGATCCCAACATGCCTGTCGTATCCCCACGCCCCAATCAGTTTCTTATCGAAGAGCCGGGCAGCAAGGGCATGCGGATTGTCAGGGAAAAACTCCTGAAAGAATATCCCTGAAAATTATGCGTTTTATTTTTCTATGCTCAATGAAAGGCAAACCCCGAAAAAGCTAACCTAAAAATATTTATATTTGAAAATAGCATTAACCGTTTTCAAACATCATTCATGAAAATCAGACTATTTTTAATCCTTTTCTCATTGCTTGTCTCTGCAGGGGGCTTCGCCCAGATGCAGATGGCCACGGAATATAATGCAGACAGCACCATCAGGGCGACCGGACTCATGGATAAAAACAACATGAAGCAAGGTAACTGGAGCTATTACAACAGTGACGGTCAGATCATACAACGGGGTGTATTCCGGGACAATATGCGACAAGGGCCATGGATCGTTTATGATGCCAAAGGCAATATCATTATGGAGACACAATACGAAAACGGTATTTCAAAAGGCATACTGAGAAAATACTACCCGGGTCATAAGTTAAAAGTCGAAGGAGAAATTGAGAGTGATGTACGATCGGGGTTTTGGAAAGAATACTACCGAAACGGCAAACTGAAGCTCTCCGGGAACTATCGCAAAGGGCTGAAAGTAGGCAAGTGGAAGACCTATTATGAGACGGGCACCATGCAAAGCGTCGCACTCTATTCCAACGACAAGCTCAACGGCTCATTTACAAAATATTATCCCGTCATAGGCAACAAGCAAATCGAAATGGAATATAAGGACGGTCTTAAATATGGTGAATACAAAGAATATTTTGAGAACGGGGAAGTGAAACGCACCGGCCTGTATAAAGACGATCATGAAATTGGTGAATGGCAGGAATTTCATGAAGACGGGAGTTTGAAGGGGGAAGAAAAATATGATGACAATGGCCTGCCTACCGGCACCTGGACCTATTATTATCCCTATGGCGACATCATGAAAAAGATATCTTTTGAAGATGGCTTGCCCGAAGGGGAATATATCGAAAACTTCCCCGGCAACCAAAAGAGTGTGCGTGGTCAATATAAGGAAGGCCAAAAAACCGGCATCTGGTATAACTACCATGAAAACGGAAAGGTTTATTCATTCGGCGAATACGTCGAAGACAAAAAGACGGGTAACTGGAAATATTTTGACGAACGGGGCAAACTAATGGCCGAAGGTCCGTTTAAAGATGATGTGGAAAACGGCCAGTGGTTTTTCTATCATCCTAACGGCACACTGAAATCAATCGGTTATTATGTGGATGGCAAGGAGGACGGTTTGTGGGGGCACTTTCATATCAACCATGTATTGGAGATCGAAGAACACTGGAAGCTGGGCAAGCTTATGAGAACCGGTCCGTATATCACGGCCTACGGCGACACATTGTCATCGGGAAATCTGAAAAACGGAAACGGCACGCTAAAAAAATATTACAACAATAAAAAGCTCAAAGAAGAATTTACCTACAAAAACGGCGTCAAAGATGGTATTGCCAAATCCTACTATGAGTCCGGAGAGCTTGCCTCCGAAGGAAAATACAGCGAGAATAAGAAAGAAGGATTGTGGAAATTTTACTTTAAAAACGGCAACATAGCATCACAGGGTAAGTACAAAGATGATGAACCCGACGGCCTTTGGGTGTTTTTTAATAAATCAGGTGATATTGTAGACAAGAAGAATTACACGTTGCTGCGAAAGCTCGATGAGGAGTTTGATTAAAACTACTGTTATATCAAATGAAAATTAACGCAAATACTGTTTTTGAATTAAAACACCGGAATACCGGGAGGCTGTCTCAAAAGT
>WGED01000670.1 GCA_015492915.1 Cyclobacteriaceae bacterium | reverse complement strand
GACATAAATGTTATGATAGCCATAGAGAGAAAAAAATTATTGCGTAATATTGTTGTCGCAAAGTAAATATTTTTTAACCATTAATAATACGTTAAACGACTAATTAAGAACGCGATTGGTAGAAAAAGTAATCACACTGGAAAATATTTCCCTGGTCGATTTTCTGGGAGTAGATAACACAAATATCAAAACGGTTGCTTCATCCTTTCCAAAGACAAAAATTATAGCCAGGGGCAATGAAATAAGGATACAGGGATCGGGATCGGAGATTCTTCGTGTGAATGACCTCCTTAATTCGCTCATAAATCATTATCACAAATTCGGCAAGATCACAGCCACAAACGTGCGCACTTATCTGGAGCACGGCAATACATCGCTCGAATTGCAGACTGCCGACATTCTCATTTACGGTACCCGCGGCACTCCTATCAAACCTAAGTCGAAAAATCAGAAAAACTTCATACGGGCCGTTAAGAAAAATGATATCGTCTTTGCTATCGGACCTGCCGGTACAGGCAAGACATATATCGCTGTAGCGCTCGCCGTCAAAGCGCTCAAAAACCGCGAGGTGAAGCGTATCATCATCACACGACCCGCCGTGGAAGCCGGCGAAAACCTCGGCTTCCTGCCCGGCGACCTCCAGGAAAAGATAGACCCCTACCTGCGTCCCGTGTACGACGCGCTTGATGATATGATCCCCAGTGAAAAGCTCAAATATTATCGCGAAAACCGCATCATCGAAATCGCTCCGCTCGCCTACATGCGTGGCCGCACACTGAGCGATGCTTTTATTTTGCTTGATGAAGCGCAGAACACTACACCAATGCAACTGAAAATGTTTCTGACCCGGCTGGGAATGAACTCCAAGTTGATCATTAATGGCGACAAGACACAGATAGACCTCGGACAGAATCAAAAATCCGGGTTGATTGAAGCCATCCGGATATTAAAGGACATCAAAGGCATCGAATTCGTGGAACTCGACGAAAAAGATGTAGTGCGTCACCCGATAGTGAAGGATATCATAAAAGCTTATGACAAGTTCAGCGGAGACAAAGGATTATTCAAAAGTCAGGATAGTTAAGATCACCTCACCGGAGGAACTGGATAAGGCTCAAAAAATCCGTTATGAGGTTTTTGTCCTCGGGCAAAATGTCCCTGCTGAAGAGGAAATCGATCAGTTTGAAGAAGAGGCCTTTCATTTTCTTGCCTATTATGAAAATATTCCATGTGGCGCCGCCAGATGGCGATTTACTGAAAAGGGGGTAAAGCTGGAGCGATTTGCTGTACTTGAAGAATTCCGTGGAAAAGGTGTGGGGTCAGCATTGGTACGGGCAGTATTGAATGATGTATCTGCCCACCCTGATGCAACCGGCAAAAAAATCTATCTCCACTCCCAGCTTTCAGCTATGAGATTATATGATAAATTCGGATTCAGGAAAGTAGGAGGCCTTTTCCGGGAATGCGATATCGATCATTATAAGATGGAGTTGTAGTCTATTGCCACTTCAGGGACGACATCTTGTTGGTAAGACTGTCGATAAGGAAGGTGATGTGGTAATCGAGTGAAGTGATAAATTCCTTCTTTTCTTTTTCTGTCAAATCTCCCTCCGCCATGCTGACTTTTATCTTGTCAAGCAATTTCAAAAGTTCATCCATGCCAAATGTGGCGATCAGGCTTTTCATTCTGTGACGCAATTGCCGGTACTTTTTCAAATCATCTTCATTGATAGCCACTTTGAGCAGATCAAGGTTCACCTTGAATTCTTCAATCGTCATCCTCAGGAAATCCTGGTATCGCACCAGGTTGCTGAGGAAAAGCTTATCGGTTCGTTCAAATATTATCCTGGTATCGCCGGCATCCTGTTCTTCTTCCACTTCTATGATCTTAACATCTTTAAAATCATTTACCATGCTGGAGTGCTCAACGATCTTGGCCCTCAGATCATCCACATTGATCGGTTTAAGAACGAAATCCTGCATGCCCGAAAGAAATATTTCGTCCCTGGTCGAATCTGTAGTGCTGGCTGTAAGTGCCAGAATAGGGATATGCTTGAAATACGGATCATCCATCGCCCTGATTCTTCTGGTCGTCTCCAGACCGTCGATACCCGGCATCTGAATATCCATGAGAATCAGGTCATAATTCTTACTCTTGATTATTTCGAGGGCTTCATACCCGTCGGAAGCCATATCCACATTTACACCCCAATCACCCATAATCTCCTCAATGAGAAACTGATTGGTGTTCACATCCTCGACATACAGGATGTTCAGGTTCATCTTCCATTTGAAATCGCTGATCTTCGAGACCGGCTGACTGTTAACCGGCTGGCTCTGATCAGCATTTTTAAACGGCAGAATAACCGTAAATACTGAACCTTTGGCGACCTCACTTTCCACTTCTACGGCGCCGCCCTGGATTTCTACAAGGTTTTTAACAATAGAAAGCCCCAGGCCCGTTCCGCCATACAATCGCGCCGTACTTTTATTAGCCTGATGGAAAGGATCAAAAATGCTTTTTAATTTATCATTCGGGATACCGATGCCCGTGTCGATGACATCAAATTTTAAAATGTACCTCGTTTTGGTCTTGCGTTTCAATCCGGCTTTAACCTCAACCGATCCTTTCTCTGTAAACTTGATAGCATTTGACAGCAGATTGTTGAGGATCTGACTCAATTTGATATAATCGCCATTGATTACCTCCGGCACATCCTTGTCGATAGAATATGAAAACTTCAGCTTTTTATCTATAGCTTTCGGCCTCAGGCTGCTCATCACATTCTCAAGCAGTTTGTCGAGATTAAAATTGACCTGCTCGAGTTCGATCTTGCCCGCTTCGATTTTTGAAAAATCAAGGATATCGTTTATGAGGGACAGCAAACTTTTCGAGGAGAAATGAAGTGTCTGTAAAAGTTTTGCCTGGTCCTTTCTCGGAGTTCTTTTTAAAAGCAATTCGGTCATACCCAGGATGGCATTCATCGGCGTTCGTATCTCATGGCTCATCGCTGAGAAAAACTCATTGCGTGCCTTCATTGCATTCCGGGTCTCTTTCTCGTAATATTTTATTTTGTTGATATTCGTGGAAATGCTGAGCATGTGCACATCACCATCCGGCGTCTTCAAAGGCTTTTTGATCGTTTGGAAGTAGTGCACGATGCCTTTGCTGTCCTTTATTTCCTCCTCGATCAGCAGTTCCTCGCCATGGTTTATGACCTTATTTTCCATCTCGAGGTATTTCATGACCTGGTCATCCCCGGCGGGGAACATGTTTTTTTCTTTTGCCAGAAATTCATCGCGGGGCATGCCAACCAATTCGGCCACTGCCCTATTGCAATATATCATGCGGCCATTGCCATCGCGGACGAAGATCAGGTTCGGATCGGTATCGAACAGTTGCTCGATGAATTCTTTCTGCATCTCCAGTTCGCGCTCAAACTTCTTGCGCTGTGTGATATCCATTGAGGTGGCGATCTCCACCATGGCCCCGTTATCATGAAATTCACGACGGATTTTGGTTTCAAACCAACGATACCTGCCATCCTTATGACGCTGACGGTATGTGTAATAACTGAAAGATTCCTTGTTTTGCCGATCTTTCTCAAGTTTCTTCAGATACTCCACCCGATCGTCATCATGGATGAGTTCCAGCCAGGTTTTGGTTGAATCTATTTCTCCGATATCGAACCCAAGAAAATCCCTGACGGAGGGACTGACATAGATGAGCTCATCATTATCAAACATGATGTTGATGTCATAGGCATTTTCGGCGAGAAGTTTATAGAGTTTATGAGCTTCTTCCTCTTCTTTGGTGTGGGGAGTAATTACAAAAAGAATCTGGCTGTCACCATTTACCTTCAGCTTTTTGACCTCAACTTTCAACGGTTTTTCTCCGATTGAATTGTTGAATCTTGCCAGGTAGGTAAAACCCTTCTGTCCGTTTTCAGGCAGCAGCCTGAATATCCTCTTGATCTCTTTGATCTCCTCCCTCGCCAGCAGGTCGAAGATATTCTTTCCAACAAGCCGGTCCCCGTGAAACAATTCTTCTCCTGACCTGTTACAAAAGCGGATTTCGCCGTCATAGTCGGTTGTCAGAATAGATTCATGAGATGAATTTATCAGGGCGGAAAGAATCTCCTGGTTCATAAAATTTTTAAAAAATTCCCAGTCTTAATTCAGCGGCAAAAGATAAAACATTATAAAGTTTATTTACATGTAATAAACTAAAATTTCTTACCTTTTTAATGTTGCCGAATTTTCTTTTGTACATTCAAAATTTTAGCGCTAAATCTTTCTGATTCACCCTTTTACGAATACAAAATATTCATAAAAAAGTGCAATGACATTTCGTTTCTTTTATTCTGTTTGCCGGCTGTTTGTAACCGTTAATTATGAAGTGGCTTAAATATCCGTTTCTTGCCATAACACCATTTCTGGTCCTCGGTATTTTGTCCGGAGAGCACCTGAAAAATGAAATTTCTCCATGGCTCATTGCACTGCTATCAGGAATAATATTTTTAATTCCGTTTATATCAAAATTTTTCCGACCCCGACAAAAATTCATGGATTTTCTCTCCGGGACAGTGCTTTTTACCGGTTTCATACTATTGGGCTATTGCGACATCACCCTTCATTCAACATTCAATAAACCACTCTTCGATAAGGGTGCAATAACTGAAATCAGTCATATGACAATTACGATAAATTCCGGCCCGGAGGAGACAGCACTTTTCAATCGTTATATCGTTTCCGTTGACGAGGTCAAATTCAATAACCACTGGATTAAAGCCCATGAGAAGACTTTGCTCTATATTAGAAAAGGTGATGACAAGAGAAATAAAACATTTTGCAGCGGAGACAGGCTGTTAGTTAGGGGCAACCCGGCATTTGTTGAAAAAAACGGTAATCCTCATACATTTGATTATGCAAAATATTTGGGTCGACTTGGTATTTTCACCCAGATGTTCACCGCTTCCGGGGACTATTTGTACATGGGAAAAAATCGTCATTTTTCCATAAGCCGCATTTTTAGCCGGACCGGAAACTACCTTGAAACAATTCTTGAGAAACACATCGACAAAGAGCGTGACCTCAACCTGGCCAAAGCCATGCTGCTGGGGCGTAGGAATGAGATAACCCCCGAAATGGAAAATATTTACAGTATTACGGGGACAGCGCATATTCTCGCCGTTTCAGGGCTTCATGTGGGGATTATCTTTCTTTTGCTTACGCGAATATTCCGGTTTTTGAAACGTCCTCGCACGCGATCGTTGTATTATATGATCCAGATAACCGGTATATGGGCTTTTGCCATGATGACGGGCATGTCGCCACCGGTGCAACGGGCCTCGATCATGTTTTCTTTCATTATCCTTGCGGGCTGGTCGGGGCGCAACAGCAACATTTTCAACACCCTGTTTGCTGCCGCTTTCTTCATACTGCTTTTATCGCCAAATCTGCTTTTCTCTGTCTCATTCCAGCTCTCCTTTATGGCTGTGCTCGGCATTGCGTATCTGTACAAAAAAATTTATACCCTTATTTTCATAGAAAACCGAATCCTGAATTTTTCCTGGCAAATAACCGCCTTGTCGCTGGCCGTGCAAATTACCATTTTTCCCGTTACGATTTTCTATTTCCATCGCTTCCCGCTATTGTTTCCGGTCACCAACCTCATCGCCATTCCGACAGCCACAGTGGTGATTTTTAGTGGCATTTTGCTTTTTATAATATCTCCCTTTGAAAGCCTGGCATATTTACCGGGCCAACTGCTCGAAGGATGGATTAATATTTACCATAAAATCATAGCATGGCTGGGCGGACTTCCCTTTGCCTCACTCGATGATCTGTACCTGAAAACACATGAGGTTTTTTTCATTTTGGCGTCCGTGTTCCTGCTGGTGCGATTTGTAGAGTCTAAGCAATTCACCATTTTCAAAATACTCACAACCGTGCTGGTCGTCTTTGCCATCATCAGGGTTGCTGACCATCTCCATATGAGCAGACAGGAGCAATTGTTCATTTACAAAACGAACAACGACATGAGCACGGACCTGTTTTTCGGACGCCATTGCTATACAAACGACCTGTCGACAGGCAAAAGGGCACAATACACTTTTGATCCGAACAGAAAGTACCGTCGCATCCGGCGGGTATCTCTTTTCGACGATATCTCTGTCACCCGTTCTTTCGGTAAAAATACCCTGATTGTCATAGGTGGAAAGACAATTGTATTGTGGCAGGAGCCCTTTTTAGCCAAAACAGGCTTGCCATGGCGTGAAGTCGATTACCTTGCGATAAACCGTAAAACCCTTCTGGTTTTCATGAAAAAACATCAAAAATTCGAAGCCGGCCATCTGATTCTCGATGGCAGCATCAGGGGCGCCGCCCTCTCCAAAGCAACAAAACTCATTGAGAATGATGTAAAATCCATATACACCATTCATGAAAACGGTGCATTTATCCTCGACAATTAATAATGACGCCTTACACAAAACAGAGGAAATCCGTACCTTTGCATCCCCGTTTGAGGTACCGACCAAAGGTCATGGTATGGACAAAGGAGGGTTTTCACGACAAACGGATAAACAAAAGCCATTACAGGCCGTTTTAATAGCGATATGAAAGTCACAGTCTGCCGAAAAGAACAGTTCAACGCCGCACATCGGTTACACAATCCCAAATGGTCTGAGGAGAAAAATAAGGCCGTTTTCGGAAAGTGCAACAACGAGTACTATCACGGGCACAATTACAACCTCATCGTAAAGGTGACAGGCGAACCTGACAGGGAAACGGGCTATGTGATTGACATGAAGCATCTGAGCAGCATCATACATGAACAAATCGTTAAAAGGTTTGATCATAAAAACCTGAATCTCGATACGGAAGAATTTAAAAACGTAAACCCGACCGCAGAAAATATGGCAATAGTATTCTGGGAAATTCTGCGGGAGCACATTGACAAAACATTAGATTTAAAAATCGTTCTTTATGAAACGGAAAGAAACTTTGTTGAATATCCGTCCAATTAACGGGCTGACGGTCGATGAAATAGGCGACGAGCATATAAGCACCTCACTCGAAACACCCCTCCGGGAGGATGCTTTTGATCTGGGCGACGACATTAAAATAGAGCTTATACAAAAGCACTTCAGGGAGATCATGCAGATACTCGGCCTCGACCTGAGCGATGATAGCCTGAAAGGAACACCCAAAAGAGTAGCCAAGATGTTCGTGAAGGAGATATTCTCAGGCCTTAACCCTAAAAACAAGCCCAAGGCGAGACTCTTTGAAAACAAGTACAAGTACAATCAGATGCTCGTCGAGAAGGATATTACGGTGTTTTCAAACTGTGAGCATCACTTTGTGCCCATCATCGGCAAGGCTCATGTCGCCTACATAAGCAGCGGCAAGGTGATCGGGCTGTCGAAGATCAACAGGATCGTGCAATATTATGCCAAGCGACCTCAGGTGCAGGAGCGCCTTACAATGCAGATCGGTAATGAGTTGAAAGAATTGCTGCAGACCAACGATGTGGCCGTGCTCATCGATGCCGAGCACCTCTGTGTGTCGTCGCGTGGCATTCAGGACACGACCAGCAGCACCGTGACATCGTATTACAGCGGCAAGTTTGAAAATGAGGACACGAGAAAAGAATTCCTGGCTTATGTTTACAATAAGTAAAGGTTCATTTTCATAATTTGCAGGCAGCACCGGGCTGCCTTTTTTATTGGTATAAAATTGTCAGAATTCCATGGGAAATGAACGATTTTCAGGCCGATCAGTCACCATTGGGGTGGTAACCGACCTGCAGTACTGCGATGCGCCACCGTTCAAAAACCGTTATTACCGCCATTCCATCCGAAAATTGAAAAAGGCCATTGCCACCTTCAATGAATTGAGACCTGATTTTGTGATCAACCTCGGCGACGCCATCGACAGGAACATGAAGAGCTTTCATGAAATTTTACCTGTTTTTCATGGCTTCAAAATGCCGGTGTATCATGTACTCGGGAATCATGATTACGAAGTGGATGAAGAAGTGAAAAGCAGCGTGCATGAGGTACTCGGGACAGAGAAATGTTATGAATTCTCAAAGAATGGCTGGCGTTTTATCGTACTCGACGGCAATGAGATCAGCACGTTTGCAAATATCGAAAGATCTGAAAATTACCTGAAAGCCAAGGCGATGCTCGATCAAATAGAACGGGAAGGAAAGGTCAATGCCAACTTCTGGAACGGCGCCCTCTCGGGGAAGCAGCTCCAATGGCTCGATAAAAAATTGGTAAAATCTCATGAAAACCATGAAAAAGTGATCATTTTTTGCCACTATCCCATATACCCGGCCAACCGTCACAACCTCCTCAATGACACGGAAGTGCTGGAATTGCTCAAATCTCATAGCTGCGTAAAAGCCTGGATCTGCGGTCACGACCACGACGGCAATTACGGAATGATGCATGACATTCATTTCGTTAATATGCGGGGAATGGTAGAAGGAGCGCTGACTGAGCGAGAGCGGGAGCGAGAAAGAAAAGAGACAGGTGAGGGTGAGAGTAGTTTGGCCTATAGCATTTTCAGGCTTGAAAATGATGCTATTTTCATACAGGGTTTTGGCCGGGAGATCTCGGCAAGGCTTTCAATAAGATAAGTACACCCCAACGCTTCTTCTTATTCCTCAATTCGCAGAATCTCAAATCAGGTTTTTTTTGAGCAGGGCTATTTAAATTTCCTCTAAATTTATTTCCATTCACAAGCAGTTTCAATGAATTTGAACAAAAGATTGTATATTTATGTAGCCAAGCCCGTAGTCAACTTTCAGAAATAGAATAAACCATTTTTTTGAACACGATGAATTTTTATACCCATTTAGCAAAGCAGGGCAAACCGGAAAACATCGTCCTGGCCACCATCATCAAAACCAGAGGCTCCACGCCGCAGGTTTCCGGTGCCAGCGCTATTTTTTCGGCCAATGGGTTAGTTCATGGTACTATCGGAGGAGGAATCCTTGAAAATACCATTACAAAAATGGCCATTGAGGCCGTCTCGACAGGGAAATCCGAATTGGTGGAATTTAACCTCGACGGGAAAATCACTGATGAGAGTGGTTCCATCTGCGGCGGAGGTGCCACTGTCCTCCTCGATGCCGATCCATCAAAACACAACGTTGCTTTTGCAAAACTTAAGGAAGACCTTGCTGAAAACAAAGCCGGATTGCTCATTACAATCATTAAAACGCAGAAAAACGATGAGATTTCCATTGACCGTGAATGGTTGGCAGAAGGCGATGGGGTTCCTGCAGATCTGAAAGAAGACCTTCTTCCCGGTAAGATCAAAGAACTTTTAACCAGGAGGAAAACGCTATTGTTAAGGCAAAAATCAGCGACAGGTGAAAATACCATTTTCATGGAGCCTGTCCTCCCCGAAAAAAGGCTCCTCATCATCGGTGGCGGTCATATCGGAAAAGCATTATGCCACCTTGCCGGACTGATCGGCTTTGACGTCACCATCATTGATAACCGTCCCGAAATTAAAGATCACAGCCATTTTCCTGAAGCCCATGAAGTCATCATCGGCGATATTGAAAACATCCTGCAGAACACACTCATTGACAGCAATACCTATATCGTTATCGTTACCCAGGGGCATAAACATGATGCAACAGCATTGAGACAATGCATCGGCAGAGGCGCTGCGTACATCGGCATGATCGGCAGCCAGCGCAAGATCAGGCTGGTCAAAGACAGCTTCATTAAAAACCGGTGGGCGACTAAAGAGGAACTGGATGAAATCCATGCCCCGATCGGCCTGGACATCGGTTCCGAAACCGTTGAAGAAATCGCTGTCAGCATTGCCGCAGAACTGATTAAAGAATCAAAAACCCGTACACGGATGAAAACCAAAAAGGGTGTGTCTATCATCATCCTTGCTGCCGGCACTTCCCGAAGGATGGGCGAGCCCAAAATGTTGATGCCCTATGAGAAATCCACCATTATTGAGACTGTGGCAGAGAAGGCGCTGCTCTCCAAAGCTGACCATATAGTGGTCGTCACAGGAGGCTATGGCCCGGAGATCCGGAACAGGTTAAACCGTTTTGCCGTGGATGTCATCGTAAATCGTGATTATGAGGCGGGCATGTTGTCATCGGTACAGGCAGGCATCAGGGCACTGCCCCCCGGTACCAGAGCCGCCATGATCATGCTGGGCGATCAGCCCATGATAGAGACAGAAGTGATCGATCATCTGATCAGAGTCTATAACAATCATGCACACCGGCTGGTGATACCTGTTTACAACGGCAAACGTGGTCATCCGTTGCTGGTAGATCTGAGTTTCAGAGATGCTATTGAAACCCTCGATCCGCAGGTCGGTCTTCGACAGTTGATTCTTGACAATCCTGAAGAGGTGCTGGAGACAGAAGTTGACACACCGGCCATTCTCAAAGACATAGACACGAAAAAAGATTATATGGACATAATAAACGGAGGTTAACATGAAACAAACAATTCGATTTACATTTAACAATGAGCCTGTTTCGGTCGAGGTAAACGGAGATGAGTCGCTGGTGGACATCATCCGTTCGAAGCTGAATTATACAGGCACCAAAATCGGCTGTAATATGGGCCATTGCGGCTCCTGCACGGTTTTGATTGATAAGGAGCCGGTTCGCTCGTGCATGCTCTCGGTCGAGGACGCGGCGGGAAAAGACATCGTAACCATCGAAGGGCTTGCCAACGGTGAAAAGCTGCATCCCGTGCAAAAAGCTTTTGTTGAGCATGACGCCCTGCAGTGCGGATTCTGCACACCGGGCATGATCATGAATGCCGTGGGATTATTATACAAAAATCCAACCCCGACCAGGCAGGAGATCATCGACGGCATGGAAGACAACCTGTGCCGGTGCGGGTCACACACAAGAATAATCGAAGCCATTCAAACGGCATCTAAAGAAATGAAAGGAGGAATGTCATGAGATCAGAAGAAATAACAAAATTGTACTTCCAGGATGTCGATCAGCTACCGAAGATCGACCGCCGGGGTTTTCTCAAACGATTGGGTAGCGGTATCATTATCGTATTTTCTCTGAGCGAGCTGGCTTTGCTCGAAGGGTGTGCCCCGAAGGAAGATGAAAATGCACCTGATTTCAATGCCTACCTGCGGGTAAAGGAAGACGGTAGGGTAGACTGTCTGACGGGGAAAATTGAAATGGGACAAGGCGTGATCACATCGCTTGCCCAGGTCCTGGCTGAGGAACTCGAAATATCCATCGATCTGGTGGACATGATCATGGGCGACACAGACCTTTGTCCCTACGACGCAGGTACCTGGGGCTCGCTGACAACCCGTTTTGCCGATCCGGTGCTTCGGGCTGCAGCCGCCGAGGCCAGGGAAGTGCTCAAAGAACTGGCCGCCGAAAAGCTCGGCGTGAAGAAAGACAAACTCTCCGCAGAGAACGGGACCATTTTCGTAACGAATGATAAGAG
>WGED01000669.1 GCA_015492915.1 Cyclobacteriaceae bacterium | reverse complement strand
CCTTTCATCAGGGTGGCGGGCGTGAGCGGCGATACGGCGGAGGCCGTGAAGGAAGCGAAAACCGCCGCACGGCTGGGTTATGACATCGTGCTGGTGAGCATGAACGGCATGCAGGACTGGACGGAGGAAGCCCTGCTGGAACGCACAAGGGAAATCGGCCAGGTGATGCCGTTGTTTGGCTTTTACCTGCAGCCGGCCGTCGGCGGCCGCAGGCTGAGTTTTGATTTCTGGAAAGGCTTTGCAGACATCCCTAATGTATATGCCATCAAGATCGCACCATTCAACCGCTACCAGACGCTCGATGTGGTGCGGGCGGTCTGCCACTCGGAGCGCAGGGAGGAAATCGCCCTTTACACGGGCAATGACGACAACATCGTCGCAGACCTGCTGACCAATTATGAGATCAATGTCCATGGAAAAAGCGTGAAAAAGCAGATCGCCGGGGGCCTGCTGGGCCATTGGGCCGTATGGACGAAAAAGGCGGTGGAATTGTTCGAAGAGATCAAAAAGATACGGAAAAGCCATACGCCCGTGCCGCAGGAGCTTCTGACAAAAGGCATTGCCGTCACCGATTGCAACGCGGCCTTTTTTGATGTGGCCAATGATTTTAAGGGCGTTATCGCGGGGATCCATGAAGTATTGCGCCGGCAGGGCCTGCTTGAGGGCATCTGGTGCCTCGATCCGCAGGAGACCCTGTCGCCGGGCCAGGCGGAGGAGATTTCAAGGGTTTATCGTGATTATCCAGAATTAAACGACGACGATTTTGTAAAAGCAAACATCGACCTATGGAAAAAAGGCCTTTTTTAGCTTTTGAAAACGGGCGGTGTTTATATTTGCCGGAGAAATAAGACAGATAAGAAAAAGCTTTTTGAAAATGTACCGAAATAAAAATATCCCTGCATTCCTCATCATCCTTTTTTCATGGATTTTTGGCCATTTTTCCATGGCACAGGAGCCCGTCGATTCGTCGAGGGTGCTGCGGGTGCTCACCTACAATATCTATCACGGCGAAACGATGCAAGGCGATTTTGACCTTGACCTGATCGCCCGCGTGATCAGGGAGGCCCGACCCGATATCGTAGCATTGCAGGAAGTGGATTTGAAAACGAACAGGGCAAAAAAGATGCATATCGTCACCGAGCTGGGCATCCGCACGGGCATGGCCCCGCTGTTCGGCCGCGCGATGTACTACGACGGCGGCGAATATGGCGAGGGCATCCTATCGCGTTTTACCTTCCTGACTACCAAAGTCCACGCACTGCCGCACCAGCCCGGCAAAGAGCCCAGGGCCGCGCTGGAAGTCAATTTCGTGATGGCCGGCGGCGATACGGTTCGGTTTATCGGCACGCACCTCGATCACACCAGCGAATCACAAAGGCTGTGTCAGGCGCGCAGGCTCAGCGAGTGGTTCAGAAAGGACGACCGCCCCGCCATACTCGCCGGCGACCTCAACGCCCTGCCCTCGGGCAGCGCCATGAAAATGATTGAAACTTCATGGGCCCGCGCCTTCGATGATGACGTGCCGACTTGGCCTTCGGACAAGCCGAAAAAGAAAATCGATTATGTGTTGTTTCGCCCGCAAAATCGCTGGAAGGTGCTGGAAACCAAAGTGATCGACGAACAGGTCGCTTCCGACCACCGGCCCGTGCTGGTAGTGCTGGAGTTGCTGCCATGACAGGGGGTGATATAAAATTCCAATTCCCGGGGCGTCAGTGATCCTGAGTGGTGATTGTCTCATTTTCTTATTTCATAACAGCCGAAAGCATGAGTAGTAACGGATTTTAACCCGGTAGCACCTACCTTTGATTTATAGATTTATGTTTCAAAATAGTGCTGAACCTGCTATTACTTATGTATAATGCTGTACGCCTGTTCTTTTTCATTTTTTCTGTTGCGTCAAGGCAGCTATACTCTTACCGCATTTTTGGTCTGTTAATGGAATTGTGTGAATTGGATATTTGTAAAACTGCTGCATTGGTCTAAAAGGTTTCTCCTAATTGTCTGAACATATTAATTGTATTTACATAGGAAACATGCATTGCTATACATACATCAGGTATTTTTACTTTGTTTTTTCTATTTGGTTGGCTGATTTCCTGCGTTACCACAATCCGGTTTGACGGATCTGCAAGGCAATAAGCAACCACAAATGCATCTGCTTCATCAGCGCTGAGAAATTCGTTTAAGGCCATCGGCAAGTAATGATCAACTCTCGATACGGCCCAAGCTGTTACCCGTCCGTATTCGGTCACGACCTCTGCGGTACTTTTGAAGAAGTCTCTCGGTAAGTTAGCCCTACACCAGGCTTCTAAAGCATCATTCTTGTCGTAGAGTTCTCCTTTTACTTTATCTATGCTGATGATCGTTCCCGCATTTGCCAACTGCTGCACTTTATTCCAAAAACCCGATGCAACATCAATGGGATAGTGAAACCGATGAGCCTGGATAAAAAAGTTGCTATCTAAAACATATACAGGCATTTGGGCTACATGTGTTTAGAAAAGAATTTCTCAAAGGTATCTCCCTTTAACCCTGTAAGTTTATATGCATCTCGGTACAGTAATTTGCCGGATTTTACGGCCTGATTGATGTGGGCAGCAAAGGTGATACTTATTCGTTTTTTGGCAGTGGCAAAAAAGTCTCCACCGGGACTTTGATTTTCTTTCTTCCTGAACTCTCGTCTTTTGTAGGCTTCATAGAATTCAAAGAACTGTTTCTTTGTCCATTTTCCTGTGTCCAGTGCTCGTCTTGCAACAACAATTTCGCTGACCTTAAAGTAACGGGCAACCGCACTAGTATCAGGTTCTCTTCTCCATGCTTCATTGAAAGTTGCTGCGGGAACCAGAAACTCGGCGGCAACCTGATCACAGAGTTTTTCAATGGGGTCGTCAGCAGGTTGAAGTTTGCGAAAATCAAATCCTGCGCTGTGGCCTGTCCAAATGTGGGCCAATTCGTGAACAATGGTGAACATCTGAGCGGATTTGAAATCTGCATTGTTAATGAACATGAATGGGACCCAATCATCTACTAAAACAAATCCCCTGCATTCTTCAACAGGAATTTTACGGTGTGGGTTGTTCTCAACCACTCCGTTGAAAGAGGCAATAATGCCTTTATCTTCAATCACCTCAACCAAATGATATAGTGCATCCGTCCATGTTCTGAATTGGCTTGCCCAATTTTCCGGAAGGCTCAAAACATGTCGTATATCCCTTACAATTTCGGCAACATCAGAGCTGTTTTTAAAGCGGCCTACAAAGGGAAGTTGCTCAAATTCGTTGTCTTTCAGGTAGTTTTTCAACCAGTCCTGACGCTGCTGTATGAGCAGGATGGTGTCATAAACATTTACGCTCACCTTGTCGGCTTGAGTACCGTTACTTCTGAAATAGGGAATAGGCAATTCTTCTTCCGGTGGTTCAGACAACAGCAGGTATCCGAACGGCAGATACACTTTTTTGGAAAAGTCCTGCAGTTGCTTAACCGTTGGCTGTTTTTCACCATCAAGCCA
Source organism: Cyclobacteriaceae bacterium (assembly GCA_015492915.1). Classification (GTDB taxonomy): domain Bacteria; phylum Bacteroidota; class Bacteroidia; order Cytophagales; family Cyclobacteriaceae; genus JAAUQL01. The sequence continues at coordinate 123 of WGED01000669.1, read as the reverse complement.
CTTTTGTACAGGCGGGAATTTTTCGGTAAATGCAGGCAATTCATACCCTGCCCGGGCAATGGCCCAGGTAAGCATTTCATTGTTAACATTCACTCTTGTCATCATATTGCAACTGTCTCTTAT
>WGED01000668.1 GCA_015492915.1 Cyclobacteriaceae bacterium | reverse complement strand
TCAATGCCCTGGGGATCTGCTATGTATGGCAACGCCACTGTCGGACCTGAAGATTCCACTTATCCGATTCCACAGCGTCAGATTGACCTGAGTCTCGGAAACCTGGTACAAAACAGATAGGAAAAACAAATAGAATTTTTCAAAAAAGTGGACTTTCAATATTGGAAGTCCACTTTTTTTTATTTCTTTTGGCCATTTCGGAAAAAGTGCTGAAGATGAAAAAGTATCTGATTTATATAACGATAGTGCTGTTTTATTCCTGCAGTGAAAAGACACGTTTTGTTAATATGTTGCCGGAAGGCACAGGAATTGATTTTCAGAATACAATCATGGAAACAGACAGCTTCCATGTCATGAATTTTGAGTATATCTATAATGGTGGTGGTGTTGGGGTAGCAGACCTGAATAACGATGGTTTACAGGATTTGATTTTTTCGGGAAACATGGTTTCGCCGCGTATTTATCTCAACAAAGGAAATTTTAAGTTTGAAGATATCACTGCTAATTTTCCCGGCTTACCCAATGATCAATGGTTTAGCGGAGTGGCCATAGTGGATATCAATGGCGATGGATGGCAGGATGTGTATATGACGGCCACTTCTTATGAGGATTCGATCAGAAGGAAAAATAAATTATGGATCAATCAGGGAGTGAAGGGAGAAGAAGCGCCGAAATTTCGTGAAGAAGGTGATAAATACGGAATTGCAGATGATGGCTATACTGTTCATGCGGGATTTTTTGATTATGATAAAGATGGAGATTTGGACTTGTACCTGCTCAACAATTTTGTGACACATCGTACATCTGCGCGTTACAGGCCAAAGATCACAGACGGTACAGCCATAAGTAATGACAGGCTGTACCGAAATGATGGCGGGCATTTTACCAATGTCACCATAGAAGCAGGAATAGTAATAGAGGGTTTTGGTCTGGGTCTTGAAATCGGCGACGTAAATAAAGACGGGTATCCTGATATTTACGTTTCCAACGATTATATTTCCAATGATCTGCTTTATATCAACCAACAAGACGGGACTTTTAAAAATATGATCTCCACATACCTTTCCTATCAGACCAAATCATCGATGGGTGATGATATGGTTGATATTAATAATGACGGATATCTGGATATTTATACGCTGGATATGCTGCCGGAATATTATTATAAGCAGCGACAGACGATCAATGGATTCAGTTACTTTTTTTACATAAACGATAAAAAATACGGGTATGAACATCAGTACCTGAGAAATATGCTGCACCTTCACAATGGTTTTCTGAATGGCGAGATGCTGCCATACAGTGAGGTCGGACAGATGATGGGCATTCATAAGAGTGAATGGAGTTGGTCTTCGTTGTTTGCCGATTTTGACAACGACGGAGACAAAGACCTTATAATCGCCAACGGATATCCCAAAGATCTTACGGATAAAGACTGGACCAATTACAAGGCACAGGTTTATGGCTATGTAGCGTCTGCTCAGCATGTAATGAACCGGGCGCCGGCCGTGAAGCCTCCGAATTTTGCCTTTGAGCAAATATCAACCTATGAATTCGAAGATAGATCTGCAGAATGGATGCCTGAAATACCATCATATTCTCATGGCGCTGCATTCGTTGATCTTGACAATGACGGTGATCTGGATTATGTCACCAATAATATTGAAGATCCGGCTTTTATTTTGAAAAATACCACAAGAGACCGTGATAAAGAAAAGACTAATTATTTGAAAATAGAATTAAGAGGCAAGGCAGAGAACACTATGGCAATAGGGGCCAAGGTTGAATTGTGGTGCAACGGGCAGTTGCAATACCATGAACACTTTCTTTCAAGAGGGTATATCTCTTCTGTTGATCCTGTGATTCACTTCGGTCTTGGAGAAAATACGATTGTTGATTCAATACGTGTTATATGGCCGTCAACAGAAAAGGTGACGGTTGTGAAAAACATAAAAGCCAATCAAACGATTGAATTAAACGAAAAAGAAGCCGCGCCTGCATCGATTAAAGAGAAAGATAAATCCGAATTAATTTTCCAAAGAGTGGATAACGTACTTGATTATGTACATGAACAAGAGGATGTTATTGACTTTTTTGATAAGCAGACTATCATACCGCATAAGTTTTCGCAAATCGGGCCACGCATGGCAAAGGGAGATATTGATGGCGATGGTCTGGATGATATCATAATCGGAGCTACCAATACGCTACCTACGGAGGTGTATTTAAAAAGGGGCCGGCACTTTGTAAAAACGGAAATTGCAGGATTGACCGGAGCAAAGCCTTTTCCTGAAGCAGATTTTGCCATTTTTGACGTTGACGATGATGGTGATAATGATGTGATTGCAGTAGCAGGCGGATATGAAAATATTAAACAAGAGGAGTACAAACATTATTTATACCTAAATGAACATGGCACTTTTAAGCGGGAAGATTTACCAGCTGATCCTTTTTCGGCATCGGTTGTAAGGCCGTTTGATTATGATCACGATGGCGATACGGATATTTTTATTGGCGCCAGGATCAAAAGGAATACGTTCCCCTTTGCCCCTGATTCATGGATCGTAGTCAATAATGGTGGAAAATTCATGGCCGAGGATGCCATGCATTTCAATGTCGGGATGGTAACGGACGCCGTATGGAGTGATTATGATGGAGATGGGTGGGAAGATCTGATTATCGCCAGGGAGTGGAATTCCCTGTTGATCTTGAAGAATAATGCAGGTGGAGATATGAAAAGTGTCGAGATACCGGAAATTGAATCAATGCATGGCATCTGGTTCAGCATCAGTGCCGCGGACCTCGATAATGACGGTGATGATGACTACATAGTCGGTAATCTTGGTCTGAATCATCAACTAAATGTGAGTGATCAATATCCCATGCAGTTGTATGCGGTGGATATCGATAATGACGGTATTATAGACCCCTTGCGCACTGCCTACTGGAAAGATCAGTTCGATGTCATGCGCGAATATCCGGTCAATTACCTGGATGAACTAAGCGCCCAGTCAGTGTTTTTCCAGAAGAAATTCAATGATTACACCACCTTCAGCTATGCGACTATTGACGATATGCTCGACTCGGCAATCAGAAAGCGTATCCTGTATAAATTTCATGTCAATAACACTGCGAGCCAGATACTTTGGAACGATGGGGGTAAATTCAGATGGGAAGCGTTGCCGATGGACGTGCAGGTTTCGCCATTGAAAAAAGTAATCGTGGATGACTTTAACAGCGATGGGAAGCCGGACATTATCCTTACCGGCAACGACTATACCTATGATGTTGCAACAGGTTATTTTGACGCCAATAAGGGATTGATAATGATGAGTAAAGGTAAAAAAGAAGGATTTCAGTTGCTACACCCACCACAAAGCGGATTTTTCCTTCAGGGAATGGTAGAGTCATTGCTCTATTTTCCGGGAGACACGGCGCTGGTCGTGGCGGGGCTCAACAGGGCAAAGGCGGTAGTGCTTGAGCATATCAGGTCAAAGTAATCTACGGCACGCGTTGCAAACGCGCACCAGCTGTTAAATAAAACTATGGAACTAGCGCGCGTTTGCAACGCGTGCGAAGTATTTCAGGCCTAAACCTGCCATTGCAGGAAAATAGCTTCATGAAAAAATGCCGTTTTTCCATTGCAGCTATTTTATGCATGTTTGCAATGCATTAGAATAAATCTATTACTGACCACTTATAAAAAACAAACCATGATGACTGACAAATTAAGGGAGAATAAAAGCAACGCCATTGCTTTTTACAAAATGTCGTATGAAGGCAACCCCCGGAAGGCAGTAGAATTGTACGTCGGCAACGAGTATATGCAGCACAATCCGCTGGTTGGTGACGGCAAGCAGCCCATCATCGATTATTTTGACAGAATGGCCGGGGAATATCCTGAAAAATCCATCGAATTTATCCGCGCAGTGGCCGAGGGCGACCTGGTAGTGTTGCACACCCACCAGGTATAGCCGGGCAATGAGGAATATGTGACCATGGATTTCTTCAGATTTGATGAAAATGGGAAGATTATGGAGGCTTAGCCCCCTATAAATCGGACAATTTTAAAATGGCCAAATCTCATACACCGGAAACCTTTGTTATTTACCGCTCGTCGGCGGGATCGGGCAAGACGTGGCGCCTGGCAGTGGAGTATATCGCCCTGTGCGTGACCGACCCCTCCCTCTACGGCAAGGTGCTGGCCGTCACCTTCACCAACAAGGCCACGCGCGAGATGAAAGAGCGCATCCTCGATTTTCTGGACAAACTGGCGGAAAACACGGACGAGGCCCTGAGAGAGACCATTCATGAAATGACCGGCCTCCCCGGTGATATGATCGCCGAAAATGCCCGTCTGGCCATGAAAAACATCCTCCACGGCTATTCGCGCTTTTCCGTCAGCACCATCGACGCCTTCTTCCAGAAGGTGGTCAAATCCTTCGCGCGCGAGCTGGGCCTGCTGGGCAATTTCACCGTCGAGCTCGATCAGGTGAAGATCATGCAGGAGGTCATCGACCGTATCATCGGCGAGCTGGACGAGGAGAAGGAACTGACGGAATGGATGGTTGATTTTTCATATCAGAACATCGACGAGAGCAGATCATGGAACATCAGGCCGCAGATCGAGAAGCTGGCGGGAGAGGTGTTCAGGGAGTCGTTTGGCAGTGTGAGTAATGATTTGCTGAAGACGGACACAGCCAGGCTCAAAGGCTTCCTGAAGGAGATCAGAACGATCAGGACGAAGTTTGAAAAATATCAAAAAGACCTGGCAATACAGGCCAAAGGGCTGATGGAAGATTACGGTCTGTCGGTGGAGGATTTTTCAGGAAAATCAAGGGGCCCCGCGGCACATTATGACAAAATCCTGAAAAATAAGTTTGAGCCTACCGATACACTCCGCAGGGCGCTTGACGAACCCGCAAAGTGGGCGGCAAGCAAGGCACCGAGAGCATCAGAAATAGAGGATATCCTCGAGGCGGGCCTGTTGGGACTGACCCAAAACCTCGTGGATCATTATGATGATAATTTCATGCACTATGTCACGGCCGGAGAGGTATTGAGGAATTTCCACGTCTATGGCATTCTGCGCAAGATCATCGACGAGCTGAAGCGTTACCGCCGGGAGCACGATGTGATGCTGATATCCGATGTACCTGTTTTTCTGCAAAAGATTATTGCGGAGAATGATGCCCCGTTCATTTATGAAAAAACAGGAACCTGGTACCGCCATTTTCTCATAGATGAATTTCAGGACACCTCGCGCGTGCAGTGGAACAACTTCAAGCCGCTGATCATCAACGGGTTGTCACAAGGATACAAGAGCCTGCTCGTGGGCGACGGCAAGCAGTCGATCTACCGCTGGCGCGGCGGCGACTGGAGCCTGATACTGCACAAGGTAAGGGAAGATCTCGCCTCGTGGCATCCCGCCGAACGCACGCTCGACACCAACTGGCGCAGTTGCAGGAAAGTGGTGCAGTTCAACAACACGGTGTTCAGCTTCGTGCCGCCCATGCTGCAATATGAGTTTGTAGCAAAAATAGGCGGATCCTCATTGTCACAGGCTGACAGGGAGGCGCTGGAGCAGATGGCCTGTGATGTGGTATCGCTATATGGGGATGCGGTGCAGAATGTAGCGGACAAGAACCTTGACCCTTCACGCGGCGGGATTGAGATCGTAGCCTATGAAAAAAACGATGAGATTTCATGGAAAGAGCAGGTGCTGGACGATCTGCCGAAGGTTATCGAGCGGCTGCAGGGTGCGGGGATGCAGGCGCGTGACATCGCCGTGCTGGTGCGCACTGCCGAGGATGGCCGCAAGGTGATCGAGAAACTGATCAGCCATAAAAAATCGCCCGAAGCTCATGACCGCTATTGCTACGACGCCATCACGAGTGAGTCGCTGTATCTCGGCAACGCGCCCGTCGTCAGGCTGCTCGTCAATTTAGTGCGGCACCTGCAAAACGGCGATCAGGTTGCCTTGGCGGAAGTTTGTTTCAATTATTCTCTGATCACTTCGAAAGAGGGTGATGACGATATTAAGGAATTCGGCGATCTGTTGAGCGAGGATGTCCTTCCGGAAGGGTTTCTCGAAGAGGCGCAGACGCTTATCAGACTGCCGTTGTACGAAATGAACGAGCAGGTGATCAGGCTGCTCGGGCTCGGCGGAGGCGATCATCGAGAATATTTGCAGGTATATCAGGATGCCGTCCGTGAGTTTTTCGCCAACGACAACCGCGACATCAGGGATTTCCTCGAATGGTGGGAAGAGAAGGGCAGCCGTATCTCCGTGCAAATCCCCGGCAGCGTCAACGCCATCCGCGTGATGACCATCCACAAGTCGAAGGGTCTCGAGTTTCGTGCCGTGCTCATCCCTTTTGCCGATTGGCTGCTCGATAACGACACCCGCAAGGAGAACATCCTGTGGTGCCGGACCGACGAAGAACCCTATGGAAAAATGGGCTTTTTGCCTGTGAAATACAGCGGCAGGCTTGCCGACACCTTCTTTGCAAGAGACTATTTCGAGGAGATGATCCGGGCGCACATCGACAACCTCAACCTGCTGTATGTGGCACTGACGAGGGCGGAGGAGTTCCTGCTGGTCAACTGCCCGCCCGAAGGAAAGAGTATGAGAAACGCCGGCGACGCCCTGCGCAAGGTGCTCGAAGGGGCTGAGCTCCCTGACGCCGTGACGGAGGAAAGGCATGAGAATAAGACCATTTTTTCCATCGGAACGATCGAAGGGGGCGGGGAGGCCATGACATCGCAGGAGGAGGAGATGATGCTGGCCGGTTACAGCACGTCGGAATGGCGCGAGCGGCTGGCCATCAGGCGCCGCGGTGGCATCTTCACCCGTGAGAGCCGCGACAAGGTGCATTACGGGCTGCTGGCGCATGAAGTGCTGGCCAATATCGACAGGGAGGAAGAGCTGGAACCTTTGCTGGCACAGTATGAGCGTGAGGGGAAAATCACGGCGGAAAATCACCGGATTCTCATGGAACAACTTCAAAGTGTGTTTGCTAACCCGGAAGTGAAAAAGTGGTTCGCCACGGGCTGGGAAGTGAAGCGGGAGGCGTCCGTGATCATGATCGGTGCGCCGCAAAAGCGCCCCGACCGTGTGATGATCAAAGGTGATCGTGCCGTGATCGTCGATTTCAAGACAGGGGCAGAGAAGGAAGCGGACAAGCGACAGGTGGCTGCTTACCGTAACCTGCTGCAGCAAATGGGTTACGCGCGGGTCGAGGCCTGGCTGCTGTACATCGGACTCAATAAGGTGATAAAGGTGGCGTGACATGAGATTTCTGCAAAAAATAGCGAAGCATGTGCTTGAGCGGTTCGGAGACGACGCCGGCAGGGTCACGGTCGTGTTTCCCAACAGGCGCGCAGGGCTGTTCTTTCAGAAATACCTTGCTGAAATGGCAGGCAGGCCACTGTGGTCGCCCGCGATACGCACCATCGAGGATTTCATCAAGAATTTTTCGCCGTTGAAAACGACCGGAAAGCTCGAGCTGATCTATGAACTTTACACGGTTTTTGGTAAGCTCAATAAATCGGACGAGCCTTTCGAGCGGTTTTATTACTGGGGCAACATCATGCTGGGTGATTTTGATGAGGCCGACAAGTTCATGATCGACACAGAGCAGCTCTTCAGGAATCTCGCCCATGTCAAAAACATTGAGAACGACCTCACCTTTCTCGACGATGACCAACGCAGTGTGATCGCGGAGTTCTGGAAAAGCTTCGGCGACAGGCTCTCCTCGCATCAGAAGGGCTTTCTGCGCATCTGGGAAAATATGTTCGCCGTTTATTCCCTTTTCAGGGAAAACCTGCGCAGCATGGGACTCGCCTACGACGGCATGATATATCGAGAGGTGGCCGAAGCAGCCAAAAATGACCAAATTTCCATAGACGATCCGGTAATATTTGCGGGCTTCAACGCCCTGTCGAATAGTGAAGTGATCATCATCACGCATTTTCTGCAAGGCGGCAACGCGGAGATATTCTGGGATGCGGATGATTTCTATCTCAACGACAGCAGGCAGGAGGCGGGGCGCTTTCTGAGAGAGATGAAATACGGCAACAAAGTGCTGACAAAGAGCTTTTTACCGTCTTACGGCAATACTTTCGCAAAGACCGGCAAGACAATAAAAGTTTATGAGGTGACCTCGGAAACGGGCCAGGCACAGACCGCCGCAGCCCTGCTCGAATTGTTCGAAAGCCCTCCAGATGAGCGTACCGCTGTCATCCTGCCCGATAACAACCTGCTGTTTCCCGTGCTGCATGCGCTGCCGCGAAATGTCGAAAAACTCAACGTGACGATGGGATATCCCCTCTCATCGAGCACGGTGTACAACCTCCTCGACGCGCTCATCAATCTGCAGGTGACGTCGGAGAGCAAGGGCGCATACCACTTCAGATCTGTGCTCACCGTGCTGCTTGATCCGCTGCTGGCAGCGGTTGACATTTCTGTAAAGGAAAAGGCCGAAGTCATCATTAAAAAGAACATGGTGTGGGTGCCGCGGCGTTTCTTTGACGATTCACATGAGATTTTGACGATTATTTTTTCAAAACATCCGGAGGATTTTTCGGAATACCTCCGCGAGGTGTTGTTGTGGCTGAGCGCCCATACCGATGACAGGATGGAACGGGAATTTTTCTATCATTTCTACACCGTGCTCAACAGGCTCAGGCAGTTTATCAACGACCGCAGGCTCAGGCTGTCGCGCGAAGGGTTTCAGAAGCTCTTCCGCCAGATGGTGCGCAACGAGCGGCTGCCGTTTGAGGGCGAGCCTCTGCTCGGCCTGCAGGTGATGGGCATCCTGGAGTCGCGAAACCTCGATTTCGACAATGTGGTCATCATGTCGGCGAGTGAGGGGGTGCTGCCGCCCGCTGCGGGCAATGTATCGTTCATCCCCTACAGCATCCGCAAGGCCTACGGCATGCCCGAGACCGATCATCACGACGCGATGCACGCCTACATTTTTTACAGACTGATGCAGCGGGCAAAACGCGTTTTTCTCATTTACAATACCTCCGAAGAGAACACGGAAGTGAGCCGGTTCGTGCGCCAGATACAGCAGGAAACAGGCATCAGCGTATCGAAAACGACGGTTTCTACGGCAGTCACCATCGAAGACCCTCGTCAGATCACCGTGCCGAAAAGCGTCAGGGTGATGGACAGGCTCCATGACTTTACGTCAAAAAACGGCATGAAGCACCGCTTCTCCCCCTCGGCGCTCAACAGCTATCTCGACTGTCCGTTGAAGTTTTATTTCCACTATGTGCGCGGACTGTTCGAGCAGGAAAAAATGGCCGAGGAGGTGGATGCCATGGTCTTCGGTAATATCATGCACCACGTCATGGAAGCACTCTACAAGCCGTTCGACCGTGACGGGCACAGGACGGTGACGGCTGATGATGTGAAGGCGTTGAAACAGGAGGCGGAAAAGAAGATCGAAGCAGAATTTGCACATCAGTTCGGTGTGGAAGGGGAAGCTTTTCATTTCGAAGGGCAGAACCTGCTAGCGCGGGAGATCATTAAAAAGATGGTGCGGAAAGTGCTGGATTATGACATGGCGCGGGCGCCGTTCGAGCTGCTCGGTGTGGAGGCGGGCGATAAGAAGGGTTTTGTTATGAACATCCCCTTGCCCGGAAAAGGGTTTGCCGTCGGCCTCAAAGGCATCATCGACCGGATCGAACGGAAAGACGGCATCGTGAGGATCGTGGATTACAAGACGGGCAGGGACGACAAGAGTTTTGATGAGATCGCCAAGCTGTTTGACACGGAAGAAAAG
>WGED01000667.1 GCA_015492915.1 Cyclobacteriaceae bacterium | reverse complement strand
TACCTGATCTTGAAAATGACTTTTTTCCGTTCGGCAGTGGATGCATTGCGCAGCGCGTAAATGAGCGGCAGCGTCATTTTTTTCTCCTTGATGTCGATGCCGATGGGCTTGCCGATCTCAGCCGTGCCGTAGTCAAACAAATCGTCTTTGATCTGAAAAGCCATGCCTACCTTTTCGCCGAACAGCCGCATGCGTTCCACAGTGCCTTCGTCGGCTCCTGACGAGGCAGCGCCTACCGAGCAGCACGACGCGATCAGTGAGGCCGTCTTCTGACGAATGATCTCGTAATACACCTCCTCATCAATGTCCAGCTTGCGGGCTTTTTCCATTTGCAGCAGCTCGCCCTCACTCATTTCGCGCACAGCGTTGGAGACGATTTTCAACAAATCATGATCTTCGTACTCGAGCGAGAGCAACAGGCCTTTCGACAGCAGGTAATCCCCCACCAGCACGGCGATTTTGTTTTTCCAGAGCGCATTGATTGAAAAAAAGCCGCGCCGGTAGTGCGCGTCATCCACCACATCGTCGTGCACGAGGGTGGCGGTGTGCAGCAGCTCGATCAGCGCTGCCCCGCGGTAGGTCGATTCGTTGATGCCGCCCGTGACGCCCGCCGACAGAAACACAAACATCGGACGCATCTGCTTGCCCTTGCGCTTTACGATATAAGTCATAATTTTGTCGAGCAGCATCACGTTGCTCTTCATCGAATCGCGGAACTTTTTTTCGAATTCCGCCATTTCATTAGCGACAGGGGCTTGTATTTCTTTCAGATCGAGTGCCATACAAAAATGTGAATACAAGTATAATATCAAATTAGGCAGAAGCAAAGTATAAGGATTTATAATGATCGCTCACAATGATAAAAAATGATATAGAACTCATATCCCTGCATGACAACAGGGCCTTTCAGGCAGATGCCACTTACGTTAAAGGCAACACACCCAAGCCCGTGGTTATTTTCAATCATGGCTTCAAGGGCTTCAAGGACTGGGGGCCGTTCAATATTGTCGCGGAGCAATTTGCTGCGGCGGGGTTTGTTTTCATAAAAATGAATTTTTCCCACAACGGCGTCACCAGAGAGCATCCTACCGAATTTGTTGACCTGGAAGCCTTTGCGCGCAATACTTTCAGCACGGAACTCGACGACACAGGGGTGCTGCTCGATGCGTTGTTTGAAGGCCGCACACCCGTACCGCCCGAAGAGATGGACCTGAACCGCCTTTATCTCATGGGACACAGCCGAGGCGGCGCCATGGCCATACTCAAAGCCAACGAGGATGAGCGTATCAGGAGGTTGGTAACATGGGCGGCGGTAAACCATCTGGGGATCTGGTATTCGAAGGAGGAACTGGCCTATTGGAAAAAGGCGGGCAGGATTTATGTAGAAAATGCCCGCACAGGCCAGAAGATGCCGATGGATTATACCCTGGCCGAGGATTACCTGACCAACACCCAAAGGCTTGACGTGCCTGCGGCCGTAAAAAATATGCAAATTCCCATGCTGGCCATTCACGGTTCCGCCGATCCGACCGTTCCGGTGAGCGCTGTCTGGGAGATGAAAAAGTGGAATCCGGCTATAGAGGTCAGGGTCATCGAGGGCGCCGACCATGTTTTTGGCGCAGGCCATCCATGGGAAAAGGATCATTTGCCGGAGCACATGCAGCAGGTGGTGCGCCTTACGGTGGATTTTTTTAAGGGGCCTGAAGTTGGATGATAAAAATAATGGTCATTATCTCATAGGATTCAAGAGCACTAATATAAATTTTCCGGACATAAACATTTAATAATATGAAAACCGCCTATTCTGCCCTGATTTTTGCTTTTTTAACAATGTGTCAAATCCAAACCTTGGCTCAGCAGCCTACGGCACAAAAACTCGATCCGAACATGCGCCTGCATGTGGCAGATGCCAATGGCATCGTATGGCTTGACCCCAAAAACGAACCCTTTCAACTCGTCGGTTTTGAGTGGATCTCGCAGGACGGTATTTACCGAAGGTTGCCGGTAGAGCCTGACTGGGAGATAAGAAAGCCCGTGGATGCACTGG
>WGED01000666.1 GCA_015492915.1 Cyclobacteriaceae bacterium | reverse complement strand
ATCGTACAGGCTGCCGTCCCATCCCACGCTGATGGTGTTGCGGCACATCACATTGGCCGCAGCGGCAGGATTGTAGGCACCGGCCAGTTCGCACATGTACGCTTCGTAGTTGTCCGAGGCGATGAGATATTCGAGAAAACGGCTCACGGGCAGGTTGGTGATGGTGAGCAGGTTATTGAACACGATGCCGTAGCGATCGCGCAGCCTGGGTTTAGACTGCCGTTCCAGCTCCGACTGATCTCCCGGGAGCACGGTCCCCGTAGGGTTGAACACGAGATCGAGCTGCAAATTCGCCTTTTTTCCATAGCCTTCTTCATTGAGCATATTCAGGGCGCGGATCGATTTTTCAAATACCCCTTCGCCGCGTTGCGCGTCGGTGCGTCTGGCAGTAAAATGTGGCAATGAAGAAACGACGTTCACCTTGTGCTTTTTGAAGAACTGCGGAAGGTCATGATAGCGCGGATTGGCGAGGATGATCGTCAGGTTGCAGCGCACGATGATCTTTTTGCCCATGGCAGAGGCCTGTTCGACAAACCAGCGGAAATGCGGGTTCATCTCAGGTGCGCCACCCGTGATGTCCAGGGTATGGATTTCGGTGCTTTTCAATACATCGAGGCATCGTTCCATCGTCTCGCGGGTCATGATCTCCTTGCGGTCTGGCCCTGCATCGACATGACAGTGGCGACACGTCTGGTTGCACATCTTGCCTACGTTAACCTGCAGGATTTCCGGTGCCACTGGTTCGAGCGGATACAGGCCGGATGTATTCAGCTTTACCGTGAAATCGGGAATTCCCAGGGAAGATGCATCCGAGAGGATCACCACCTGCACTTCCGGGTCGGATAGTTTATGCTTTTTTCTCAGTAATGTGGACATTTTACATCATTTTATCCTTCACCTGGTTCATCATCTGAACGCCATGGGCCAGCGATGCCCCACCCCTGATGGCGCAGGCCACATGCACAGCTTCCATCATCTCCTCCTCGTCGCAGCCGTATTTGAGGCTGTCGGCCGTGTAGGCGTCGATGCAATAGGGGCATTGGATGGTGTGCGCCACAGCGAGCGCGATCAGGGCCTTTTCCCTTTTGGTCAGGGCTCCTTCTTTGAACACACTGCGGTAATAGGCAAAAAACTTGTCGCCCATCTCTTTCTGAAATTCCGTAACATTGCCGAATTTGTCGAGGTCTTCCCTGTTGTAATATGTTTCTTTCATGAATAAATGATGATTTTACGGACGTTTTTGCCCGTATGAAAATTGAGTGAATTGTGTTCAGTTTGTCCTTCCGGGAATGGATGGACGGCTCAGGAATGTGTGAGAGGGGGCGGCGCCCTGAGGCAACAGGAAGTATGCACAAACGACGGTATCTGAAGCTTTGCCAAAGACCCCGGTTTCGGTTTGTATGAGAAAATGATGAAAATTTCATGGAGAAAATCCACCAGATGCACATCGCGCAAAGTGTTGACATCGCGGATTTTTCCGAGTATCAGCACGCTTTTGAAATGATCTTTCAACTGTTCGAATACCCGCTCACTATGCCAACTGATTTTGTCGAAAATGGCATGAATTTCATGGTATTTTGACAATCCGATGAGATAACCCCCCCCGCGAAGATCCGGCCCCAGCACGACCTTGCCATTGCGGAGTGCGGTTGCTACCTGCCGCCAGTTGACATTCAGATCGGCGCAATCATTGCCTACGGCGATCACGTGATCGTAGCCTTTGTCAAATATTAATTGAAAAGCATTTGCCAGGCGACCGGCAAAATTCCCGCCCCGCTGCATGGTCTCATCCACATGGTAAACGGGGAAGGGTGATGCGTGGAGTTTTTCTTTCGCCTTCCTGATAAGCTCACCGGCCAGGCGGTAATCTGTTTTCGGGTCGCGGGTCCACGCTTTCAGGGCCGCCTCACGTGCGGCAGATCGTGAAAAGAAGAGTATCGCTATGTCGGTTGTCTTGTGCATCGGTGTGCAATGTAATCAAGCTATATGAAATATTAATGTCTTTCTCATGACAAGGCGGGATTAACAGCTTTATACATTAACCGGTACATCCGTGGTTTGGTTATGGATTTCAGGCGATTTTTCTATCACCTGACATGCCGGGGGGCTTTCCTGGCGGAGACATGCAGGATAAGGTCTTAACAGACGGCCCTTTTATTTCAGATATTTCACAGGTATTTTGTCTATGCTTTTGATCTCCATATTTCTGAAATACACCTCGGCGCCTTCAGATTGCAGTTGGATGTTTCCCTTGGTCAGGGGGATGATCCTGCCATTCTCTTCCAGGTGCGAATTGGTATTGATCATATTTACCACGCCGTTAATGATGTGAATGGATATGTCTTTAAAGCAAATGATCTCAACGGTATTCCACTCACCGATCGGTTTTTCATTCATAACGCTTTTGGAGCAAATCTTGCCGCCCTCTTTTCCTTCTCCAAACTCCACGGCCGGGGCGCCGGGGGTGTAAATATAGCGATCCTGTCCTTCGGGTTTTGTAGCTTCGATGCTGCAATAGGTATCGCCCATCCTGTAAGAATCCCCGAACATGGTCTCCATGATCTGGCACTCATGTGATTTTTTCCAGACGTTCAGCCCTGCGCCATATTCGCCTGTGCTGTGGTAGAGCAAGCCTGAGTTTCTGAGCTTGTCTTTACGTGGCGCCCACTTTTTGGATCCCCATTTTACTTCCATGCGAAAATGATAGTTCTCATATTCCTTTGTCGTTGCCAATGCCCCGTACACTTCACCCGAGACGCGCACCGCCGGCTGCCCGTTTTCCGTGACAATGGTAAAAATACCCAATGGATCATGATTGAGTCCGATCGGGGCAGTGTAGTTTCCGAGGGAGTCTTTGTCAATGCCATCGACCTTGACTGATGGTTCGGGGATGCCGATATAAGTTTCCCAGCCCGAGAGGTCTTTGCCGTTAAACAAAGGTGTGAATTGATCTTCTTTGGAAGTGGAGCAACCCGATACGATGATCGTCAGCAATACAATTGAAAAAAGAAGGTTTCTGAACATGATGATTCTATTTATGATTAAAAAAAATCAGCGTACAACAGCTTTAAAATATCCGAATTGAAGATAGAAATGAAAAAGAAAAAAACCATCATGAGATTTAAAGAGTTTTACAAAAGTATTCTAACAGAACAATTTTCCTTTGTCAGAGTCCCGTTCCGGAGACTCTGAGGGGGGAATGGGGAAATGGCAGCGTTCAGAGTCTCATTTATGGAATCTGAGCAGGCCATCATTAATCTTTTCAGGAAGTAAATTTAATACTTAACTTAACGGCAATAAAAAAAGCAAAAAATGAATATGGATTTAGAAAAGATACTTCCGGGTTGTTTTATTATCTTCTTCTTGTCTGTGCCTGATGCGAGGGCGCAGGATTTGGATGCACTGAATCAGTTCAAATATGCAGTGGTGCAGACATTGTATTATGAAAATATGGAGCCTGACAAGTACGCTATCAGCAGTAATGTCAGGAAGCATTTTATAGAAAAAGGATTTACAACGGTGACGGAAACCAAGCGCTACTGGCCGGAGGAATTATACAATAATCCATGCATGGCAGTGTATTGTTACATCAGCGCGCAATCAGGTGTTTTTTCCAAATACAAAGTGCTTATAGAAATGAAAGATTGCAACGGGAAGGTTCTGTACAGACGGTTAGGTAAAGGAACGGGAGAAACAAGCGCAGAGGCTTTTAAGGAAGCTACTGAAATGGCTTTGTCAAAATTCGATAAGTTCGACTATAAATATGAACCCGGGGAAGTGGTGGTTAAGGAAGCCAGGCCGTCCTCAAAAGGCATCGAGGGCCTGTATAAAGCTACGGGGCAGGATAAAGGCCTGAATATTGAATTAACCATGGAAAACGAGGCATTTAAGGCTATTGTAACGCAATCGAATTCTGACAAGTACCGAAAAGGCCAGGTTCTTGCCGTCTTCAGGGCCAGCTCGCTGGGCGAAAATCTGTACAATGTCACATGGCTGCCTGAGGACAAGAAGCATTATGAAACTTATGCAAGTTACGATAAAGAAGCCGCCAGCCTGACCGTCGAACTGAAGGATGAAAAGGGTCGCCGCAAACTTGTTTTCAGGAAAACCAATCAGTAAAAAAGCATCGCCGGGTCAATCGATCCGATTTAAGACCCAATTTGCATAATATTCCATGACTTTTTCTTTTTGGTGGTCATGGTGGGGTTCATGGCGGGCGCCTTCCCACACCCTGAATTCCGCCTTTTCCCCCAGCCTTTCCTTATACTGCCTGCTTGCTTCGATAGATGTGATTTTATCTTGGTCACCATGACAGACCAGCATGGGCATCCGGGCTGGCTGCGCATGGTCTTTAAGGTATAATCCATTGAAAAACAGTGATTTGAAAAGCGCAAAAGATATACGGTCATGTACGAGGTCATCCTGCTT
>WGED01000665.1 GCA_015492915.1 Cyclobacteriaceae bacterium | reverse complement strand
AAGGTGCTAAATTAAGCTACTTCGTAGCAAAAGCGGAAGGTATTCCATGCCATTTGGAGCCTTGGGGTAAATCACAGATATGTGTGCGAGAAGATCAAAAGCCTGATCTTGGCGATGAGCCGGGGATTTTTTTATATGACCCGCATGAGGATTGGTCCCAAGGTGGCCCGATTATTGAAAGGGAGCATATTTGGCTTGCCGAAGGTATAGATGGAATGTGGCGTGCAACTATGAAGCCGCATTTTTGGGATAGAGCCAGCGATGGCCCTACTCCACTAATAGCCGCTATGCGTGCCTTTGTCGCATCAAAGTTTGGGGAGGAGGTGGAATAAATGGAATGGATTAGCGTGAAGGATAGATTGCCTGATAAAGGAACGCCTGTCTTGGTTTATATAGCAGACAGAGGATCAGTAATGATTACTCATTTTTATGAAGATTTTGCACTAATCCGTATTGGACCTGAAACTGGACCATCAGCGCACGGTGTCACCCACTGGTATCCCTTAGAACCTCCAAATTTAGATAAATAAATATCAATAGAGAGTTTACGTGGTGTTGGAATTAATGCCGATAACACTAAAAGAAGCTAATATGTTTGTGCAGAAAATGCATAGACACCATAAACCTGTTACTGGGCATAAATTTTCTATTGCTGTTACAGATGGAGAAAAAGTGTGTGGCGTAGCAATAATTGGACGCCCCATTGCTCGTTATGCCGATGACGGCCTGACATTGGAAGTAAATCGCGTTTGTACTGATGGAACGAAAAATGCTTGTTCAATGTTATATGGCGCAAGCTGGCGAGCTGTGAAGGCGATGGGGTTCAAACGACTTATAACCTACACCCTGCCAGAAGAAGGAGGTTCTAGTTTAAAGGCCGCTGGATGGAAACTAATCGGAGAGACTGGAGGTGGACGCTGGTCGAGAAGAGATAGGCCACGAATTGATATGCATCCGCTGCAAAAAAAACTACGATGGGAAGCTAGATGATATTTTTACAGGTAGAATAAAATGGAGCAACATTTCATCCTACACAGCGAACGCATCCGGCAAAATGCTGCTAATTATATCGGCTCTATTCCCCTTGAACCGGTGCCTGAAATAATCGTCAGGCCCTTTGAAAGGGTAAGGACAAACGCTAGAAATAGAATGTATTGGGCGTGTCTTACAGAATCTTTACAACAAATTAATCAGACTGTTAATTATTTAGCCAATGAATCCGGGCATAGCCCATTGGAAATAAAACGTATTATTGCTAAGGATCTGGAACCTGAATATGTCGCCCTTTTATTTGCCAGAACCCCGGAAGCTGCCCATGATATTTTAAAAGAGATTTCTAACATCCCAACCAGTACCCGATTAGGCACAAAGAAATTTATTCAGTTCCAGGAACGTATGGAATCAATGCTTTCTGAGATCGTGGGGCAGATCAATGATTTTGCGGGGCGGGCCGTTGGTTAAGGGAGAAAACGTGAGCAAAATAACAAAAGCCGCTAAAGGGAGGCATTGTACGATCCGACTTCCCGGTATCTGTAATAGCAATCCAGAAACTTCGGTAATGGCTCACCTTCCCAGCGGCGTGAGATTTGGGAAAGGCATGGGGACAAAGCCAAGTGATCTGTTAGTAGCCATAGCCTGTAGTGATTGTCATGGAGTTTGTGATGGCAGAATAAAGACCGATTTTGACCGGGAATTTATTAAGCTGGCATGGTGGGAAGGACACGGCGAGACGTTGGTCATTTTGGAAAAAGCAGGGATAATCAGTGAACTGTGACTATGCTCGATCCTACAAAACAAAAAAAGTGCATTTGCGGGTGTAATCGGATTTTTACACGCGGCGAGAAAGAAAATTCACCAAACTGGCGACGGCATGTTTATTATGACTCGGTATCGTGTAAAGCGAAAGCAAGACGAGAGGAGAATATAAAAACATGCCGGGAATGGCGAAAAAAGAAAATGGCTGTGCAAATCAGAAAAAATATCAAAATATCCAGCGACAAGATTCAGCAGTTCATTTGCGGTAAATTGGGTGAGGTATAATCTGTCTCTT
>WGED01000664.1 GCA_015492915.1 Cyclobacteriaceae bacterium | reverse complement strand
TCTCCAGAGTGTCCATACCGAACCACTTTTAAATCAGCTTATTAAACCCCTGACATAGGTTAGTTGGAATTACAAAATTTATTAATACCTGTTATTTTTCCAACATAAACTATAATTTTTTTGTGATCCATCTTACTGTTACAGCCTGCGAGGTATGTTATTACGTCGGCAAAGGAAGTTTCGCATGTAAGAGAAAAAACTCCGGACTTGAAAAACAAATCCTGATTTCCCGGGGTGCTTTTTGGCTTATAACCTCATTGATTGCATTAACGTGAAGGGTACATAATGCCTTGAAAAACTAACATCAACCATGCAATGGAGGTAGTTTAGAGATATTTAACCACATCTTCCATCGCCATGCCCAGCGATGCTTTGATGAGTATGAGAGCTTTTTCGATCTTATGAGATTTCAGGTATTTTATAAGTTCATTCTTCGTAGGGGCATAGTAGCCCCCGCCGTATGACTTTTGGGCATATTTCATGGCCTCACCGCAGAGCAGGGCATCGTCGATATGGTGCTTCCTGAGTAAAATACCTGTTTTTTCATGCTCTGCTTTTGTATCGTCACCCAGCTCAAACATATCTCCCAGTATCGCGATTTTCTTGGTCCCTTTCATTATGGCGAGGTTCTCGATGGCCTTTTCCATCGACGACGGATTGGCATTGTAAGCATCCAGAATGATGGTGTTACTGCCTTTTTGAATGACCTGGGAGCGGTTGTTGTCGGGAGTGTAAGCAGCAACCGCCTGAAGCATTTTGTCTGCATCCACGCTAAAATACTTGCCCACACAAAGGGCGGTGGTGATGTTATCATCAAATATCGGGAGAGGCTGCTCTACGGAACCGATTTCGGGATTTCGGATAACCGCAATATAGAAGAGCGAAAACAATGGCTTGAGGAAGAATGGCGCAATGACTGGAAATACTTCTCGACCGACTCGGCGATGACCGCCCCGGCGGTACCCAATCCTTTCAAAGGGTTGAATCTCGATGAGAATGTTTTACGCAAAATTTATTATGAAAATGCCATGAAATGGTATCCGGAGGCATTCCGGTAAAAAAAGAGGCCGCTTTTACCGGCAGCCTCTTTTCGTGTTAATTCCAAACCGGATTTAATCCGTTGGTAATCAGATAATTTAAGCGATACATGAACTCATTCTTTCATAAATTTTAACAGGGTCATATTATTACTGTTCCAGACCCTGATAAGGTATATGCCGGGTTTAAGTGTACGGATATCAATCTTAAATTTCTCGCCTTCCTTCAGAGGCTGAATAGATTGTCGCAAAACAATGTGCCCTGAAATATCCAGCATTTCCAATGTTGAAGGCTTGTTCAGTCCTTCTCCAAATTTGAGATACAGTTCATTGGTGCCGGGATTGGGATAAACGGATAATGCATTGAATTGCGGATCCTGCAATCCCGTTATTTGATAGAAGAAAGGATCTGAGAGGGTTTCGCAACCCTGCAGATTACTCACAAGCACTTTATAATATCCGATTTCTTTTGCTGAAATGGATGCAGCAGTAGCTCCGGCGATGGGAGAATCATCGAGATACCACTGGTAGGAGGCGTAAACGTCGGGAACAGAGAGTACATTTTCTGCCTGACTGATATTTGGTGCATTAATCGAATCCTGATTAATAATAACAGGTCCTATTGAGAAGCTACAGGTACTATCTCTGTAAATATCAACCACGTAGCTCCCGCCTTTCTTCACATAGACAGCGGTATCCTGAGAAATGAGCGCCCCGTCGCGGTACCATGCATAAGAAGAGGCCAGGGAATCGTATGAAATCCATAGAAGTGTGGAATCACCGGAGCAAAGAACAGATTCTCCTTCCAGATTGATGTACGTCGATAAATATGGATTTATAGTGACTTCCACTTCTGGTGTTTTGGGTAGTTCCCTGTTGCCTGCACTGTCCATAGCGGAAGTATAAAATCTGTATGTGTTGCAGGGATCGCCATAGAACATATAGCTTGTGTCGGCTGTGAAAGACAGTTTTTCAAAGGATTCATCATTGACCGAATAATAGATTTGGTAACCCTTGATGCCAGAATGTTGATCTTTCCCTGTCCATGTGAGGAGGAACTCAGTGCCTTCGACGGTGACATTGGCCGGTGTCATATGGCTTTCCGGCAACGAGTTTTCGATGTGGTTTATCCAGGTATTGGTACGGATGGGGTCATTGTTGTCAAAAACGATAACGGCATCACCTCCCAGCGGAGTGCCCGATGGTAGGTCCGCATTGGGCTCTACCATATATCTTACGTCACCCTGTCCTTCGGGATGACTCACATTCGGTGGCAGGAAACCCGCCAAGGGGTCAGTGACTGGTTGGCGAGTGACGGAATCAAGCGAAATGAAAGTCCATGTAATCAACCCCGTGAACTCATTCAGCTCAGCAGAAATGCGAACATATACTCCCACTCGATCTCTCAGATCAACTACTTTCTCAAAAGAAGATTCATTAGAGGGTACCTGAATGGTCGTATCACCAATAGTGATGGGCAGGAAGTGGAAAGTGCTCAGGTCCCATTTATTCGGGTCAAGCTGATCTGTAATATAGACATTTTGTGCCGGTGCTGTAGCACTGTCAACATTTTCAAAATAGATGGCATATACGGCAGGGTCTATCCCTTTTATATAACGCATATCTGTCACGCCTTCCGGCCCGACCTTTTCATTCGGATCCTTTGCTTCTACGCACTTAACAAACAAGCTTGATTTGTTTCCGTTATCGTCAGGAAAAAATGCGTTAGCACAATCGTTCACCTTGCCAGCAGCATCTAAGCCGGTCATGGCCAAATCAATTATATCTTTAGTCTTTTGAACCAGTTTAGCACCAGGGATAAAACTCACAGCACATTTAGCCATATCCCATCCTTTATTGGCTACATAGTGTCCTGCGGTCTCCCAACTACTTATCATTCCTGATCCTACATCTTTTCCGGTTTTAATAGCAAGCTTAATACAATCACCCCCCGGGAGAAGGTCAAAAAGTAATTCAGCAATATCCCACAGGCATTGTTCCATTGCCGGATCATTTGGACTTCCTCCACTACCCGTAACGCCGAAAGGGCCTTGGCAATCAGGTGTTCCCTCAAAATCCATACTATCGCTGCCACCGCCACCATTACCGCCACCATTACCGCCACCACCATTACCGCCGCCGCCATTACCGCCGCCGCCATTACCGCCGCCGCTGCCGCCACCATCAGTATTATTGTATCTTGCCGGTTTCACAGTTAAAACTAAAGGGAAAGCAGTCGCAGGCATTCCCAAAATATTTGCATGATAAAATCTGGGAACATGCTCATAAAAATAAACACTATCTACAGGTGGTACCCAGGGAATTTCATTTGGGTAATGCTTTACATTTAGCAAACCCCATGGAAAATTAAAATATCCGAAGAAGATTAAGACCATTGGTACTTTAATGGTTTCGGCCGTAGGATTGGAATAATACATTTTAATCTTGACCGTATTTCCCGGTCTAACCTTCCTGCGGCCAACAAATTGAAACCACAAATCCCTCGCACTGTTTGGACCATAAAGAGTCAGGCTGTTGGGGCTGTAAACAACATCCAGTTGCTGTTCGGTCGTTTTTGGTTCATGAAGTGTAAATTTCAAATTTGTGATGGTATCAAACTCTCCTGTATTGGGTAATTCGAGCCATCGGATTACTCTGTATTTTGTATTCCAATAAGGATTGAACAAGCTATCCGGATGAAACTTTAGGTCAAGCAAGCCGGCCAGTTTCGAAGTATTGGTGGTCAGTTGGTCGTAACCGGAGCCCGGGCTGCGTCCTCCGATGTCAATTTTCAATACGGCGGAAGTATCTTGTTCATATTTTCCCACAATGTAAATCAAGCCGAAATGAGTGGAATCGATACCGGGATCTATGGTCCCTTTATTGGTCAGACCCCCCTGTACAGTGCCGCTGCCGCTGAGTATGC
>WGED01000663.1 GCA_015492915.1 Cyclobacteriaceae bacterium | reverse complement strand
GATTATACCAACGTGAAATGCCCTGAGACGGAAAAAGCATGCTACGAAGATGCGGTGTGGATACTGCAAAGCGCCATGCTCGGCACCAAAGAAGACATGGAGTCCATCGCAGACGCCATCCGTAAGATACAGGAAGCGGTGACAGAGTAGGGCAGGCGCCACGCCCTGAAGGACGTGGCTATTACCGGTACGAAGGATTGTTTTAAAGCCGTCGTTGGTTTATGGAAATGGAGTGATTTTTTAGAATATAGAGAGGGTTTGATTTTTAGGATTCGGTTTATAACCATGAGCTTTAGCTCGTGGCGTTTGGTAATGATTTCCTTCTCCTTACCCGGCCTGGAATTTTTCTGCGCCGGTCTATCATATTATTTGAAATAT
This sequence comes from Cyclobacteriaceae bacterium, assembly GCA_015492915.1. Classification (GTDB taxonomy): domain Bacteria; phylum Bacteroidota; class Bacteroidia; order Cytophagales; family Cyclobacteriaceae; genus JAAUQL01. The sequence goes on along the minus strand of WGED01000663.1, from coordinate 1,988 downwards.
GAAAAAGAGCTTACAAAAAATTTAAAATATGCGCACCATCCGATTTTTCCGCAGGTTATCCTTATTGAATTTATGCCTTTTTTTCATGGCATTGACGCTCTATGCCCAGCCCTACCGGCGGGACGGCAAGCTGTTGCGCGGCGAAAAATGGCAAAAATTCATAGTCCCTGAAAAGGCCGATTTCTACATTGCTGCCAATGGCAATGATGACTGGTCGGGCACCCTGCCGGAGCCCAATGCGGCGGGAACGGACGGCCCTTTCGCCACATTCGAAAGAGCGCAAAAGGCGGTGCGCGCGTTAAAGGCAAAAGTTTATAAACCGAAAGACGAACCCGTGGAAACGCGCTGGATCGGTTCGCCGCACCCTTTCGGCAAGGGCAGGGATATACTCGTGATAATCCGCGGGGGCTTTTACGAGCTGCATAAGCCGCTCATTTTCAATCCGGAAGACGGCGGTGAGCGCATCGAGACCAACCTGCCGACGGGGGCTTTTGAATATCACAAGCTCAAGGACCATTATGTCACCTGGGCCGCCATGCCCGGCGAGCAGGTGGTGATCTCCGGCGGTAAACGCATCGCGGAATGGAAGAAGAAAAAGCACCATTGGGAGGCGGATGTCAATGATTTTGATGTGAATATGCTCGTGGCCGGCGGCAAAAAACAAACGCTGGCGCGCACACCCAACGAAGGGTATTTCATCCCGCCGGTCATCTCCGAAACCACCGATGTGCTGCACTTCAACAAAGGCGAGCTGAAGTCGTGGAAAGACATGGAAAATAACCGTATTTTCATGCTGTTGCGCTGGCATTACGGCATTAACTCTATTGCGGAAGTGGATGAGAAAAAGGGCATTACAAAGCTCGCGAAGCCACAGGAGGGCATCGTGATCGTGTCACCCCGTTACTATGTCGAAAATGTGCCTGCGCTCATGGATGCGCCGGGCGAGTGGTATTTTGACAAGAAAAGGGGAAAGTTGCAGTACATTTTGCCTGAAGGCATACAGTCGCCGGACGATATGATTATCGAGGCGCCGCAGTTGCAGCAGCTCTTAGTAGTCAAAGGCGAGCGTGGCAGGCCCGTGCGCAACCTGCGTCTTTACAACCTGAATTTTGAAGGCGCCCTGCCGGGGGGTACGGCCGTCAGCTATACCTTTGCCCATGCCAATGAATTTGTGGGCAATTCGCTGAGCGCCATGGGCGGCACGGGCATCAGCATCGGAACGGGGTGCTATCAGACACGCATTCTCGACAACAGAATAGAAGGGGTGGACAACCGTGCCATTTTCGTGAAGGGCCCCGAAGACCCGCAATCGGGAAAGGACATCCTGCGGGAGACATGGATTTCGCACAATTATATCAGCGATTGCGGCGGCGTAAACATCGATGCTTCTTTTTCGCTGTTCACGACCATCTCACACAATTTCATCACGAAGACCCGCGGCAGGTATGCCATCTCCGTGGGCGGCTGGCACAATCTCGAAGAAGCCATTGACGGCGCCTATCTGGTGGAATACAACCATCTTGCGGATGTGCAGAAAGACGCCGATGACTCGGGCGCCATCAAAACGGCGGGGACGACCTTTAATTCGGTAGTGCAAAACAACCTGATCCACGATGTCCATCAGGGCTTTTTCAACGACAATGTGGCTTTCTGGTTTGACAATATGTCGCTCGGATGGGTGAGCAGGAATAACATTTACTACAATCTGGAGCAGGGCGAGATGAAGCTGTGCGCCGCCAACCTGGTGGACAATCTCTATGAGAACAATTTTGTGATAGACCCGCCCGAAAAGGCACCCGAAACCTTTATTGAGGGCACGCCAAAATTCAGTTACAGTAACCTGAAAGTAAATGCCCCCGGAGCCGGTGCGCAGGGGCGTGTGCCGTCGGGCAGCAATATCACGGTGAGCGCGAAGGTATTCAATGAAGGCGCTACGGGCATTGCCCCGGTCATTTTTTACCTTGACGGCAAGATACACGAAGTGCGCG
>WGED01000662.1 GCA_015492915.1 Cyclobacteriaceae bacterium | reverse complement strand
TAAAAAAAGACCGGGAATACCGGTCTTTTATTTTTATGAAATATCGTTTTATTATTTATCCGCCTTTCGTGCTGCAGCATACATGAGCTTACGGGCATTAGCCTCTCTCATCTTCTCTGTAATATCCACTACAACTCCCATTTTTGTCTCCTCATCCACTTTAAGAGAAATCGTGATTTGGTCCCGCTCATTTTCTGCCAGCTTACTCCTTTCTTCTTCGATAAACTGAATGACGCCATCCAACTCAATAAAAGCATCGTTAGCCTGAATTTTAGGTTCATTACCAAATTTCCTTGGATCATTAGGCTTACCGACGTAGATATAGCTCACCAGTTTCTTCTGTTCCAGTTTTCTAAGCTGGGAAGCCTTTGGAATGCGCTGCTTCACCATGATATTCGATTCACGCAATACAGTCGTCACCATGAAAAAGAACAGGAGCATGAAAATAATATCCGGAAGCGATGCGGTAGATATTTCCTGACTTGTTTTTACTTTCTTCTTAAACTTTGCCATATCGCTATCCTCCTATTTTTGTTGGTTCTGCAATTGAGATATTCATCGGAATGCCATCACGTGCGCGGTTATACTTTTCCAGATCATCCGGCTTTTTCCTGTCAAGATTTCTGAACTCTTCAGCCGTAATACCAACTCTTTCAGCGTATATTTCATAATAAGCACCCTGAAGCTGGTCCAGGATGGCAATATACACATCATAGCTCGTCCCTCTGTCCGCTTTGAAAGAAACCACGGCTTCCTTGGGGTTATCAGACGATTTCGGATCATGCTTTGAAATAGCCTTTAATGAAGGAGGCAGTGAATTGAACAACGCCTGTGACTCTTCATCCATTTTGCCGAAATTCACTACAAATTCCTTCACCTTCTCCTTGAGTTGATCAATGTCAGTCAACGGCTCATCTTCGACAAGAATCCTGTCGGCTGAATTAACCAAAACCTTAAAGATATTTCGCTGGTTTTTAGTGATATCCGGCGGGGGTTGGTTAGGATCAGCCTTAGGAGGCAGCGTCAGTGTCAATCCTTTGTCTGTAGCGATTGTAGTCGTTACAAGGAAAAAGATCAACAGCAGAAACGCTATGTCTGCCATAGAGCTCGAATTGACTTCGGGGGTTTTTCGACCAGCCATTATTTAAAGATTTTGTTTGCTTCAGTAAATACTATACCCAGAATTGCTCCGCCTATCATAATATAGGCCATGATCAGCGTCCCGCCAACAAGCTTTGACAATTCAGGGCCAACATTATATTTGGAATATTCCGGGGTCACTTCGGCACCCGAAAAAGCGTATGCAACAAAATAGACTACCACGATCGCTAATACTCCGGCGCCTGTTTTCAATAAAGTTGCAGGATTGCTGATAGCTTGTATCAATGGCAACAAGATGGCGGCGACAGCGGAGAAGATCACCATTGCATAAGCCACATATAATAAAATATCAAATGAATCCATGTCAATTATTTTTAGCTTGATTATTTTGAAAGATTGTGCTTGACAAGTAAGTCAACCAACGATATGGAAGCGTCTTCCATCTGGTTTATAAGAGAGTCTATTTTTGAAACCAGATAGTTGTAAAATAATTGAAGGATTACGGCTACAATCAATCCGCCAACCGTTGTTAAAAGAGCGACCTTGATACCGTCGGCAACGAGCGCCGGGTTAATGTCATTGGCTGCGGCAATAGCATCGAAAGCACCGATCATACCGATTACCGTACCCATAAAACCGAGCATAGGAGCAATAGATATAAAGAGCGAAATCCATACAAGCCCTCTTTCAAGGCGGCCCATCTCAACAGAGCCGTAAGCTATAATTGACTTTTCAACCATCTCAATGCCTTCCGACATCCTGAGGAGTCCTTGTGTGAAGATAGATGCTACAGGGCCTCTTGTGTTTTTACAAACTTCTTTGGCGCCTTCCACACCGTCTTTGGCGAGTGCCTCATCCACTCTTGCCAGTAATTTCTTAGTGTTTGTCGTAGCGAGGTTAAGCACGATGATCCTTTCTATGGCGATGGCCAGACCAAGGATCAGACAGGCAAGGATAATGGACATAAATTCCCAACCACCGGCGATAAACTGTTCCTTGACAACCTGATGGAAAGACTTTTCTTCTTCGGGCAGGGTATCATCCGAAGCTGCCACTTCTTCAGTTGCTGCTACTTCCTCCTGAGCAGGCGCCTCTTCTGTGACCTGTTCTTCCGTTTGTGCCTGGTCGCCGGCAGCTTCCTGCGCATATGACATTAAAGAAAAACCAAGAGACATTACTCCTGTTACCAACAATAAAACGATTAGCTTTTTCATAGTTCCGACTTTAGAATTCTATACTTTAAAAGATTATATTTATTTATTCAAAATTATATAAAAATCATTGTTTTCAACTGGCGGAGAGGAAGGGATTCGAACCCCCGGTACCCTTTTGGGGCACACTCACTTTCCAGGCGAGCACCTTCG
>WGED01000661.1 GCA_015492915.1 Cyclobacteriaceae bacterium | reverse complement strand
TTGCAGGGCTTTCTATGACATTTTTACTGTTTTCGAGCGCCATTGAATCCACAACGGGAGCAGCACCGGCCAAAACCATTAAATTATTCAATGGACATAATCTGGACGGCTGGTATACTTTCCTGAAAGACCGTGGCAAGAACAATGATCCCAAACAGGTATTTAGTGTCGGGGATGGCGTCATAAGGATTTCCGGTGAAGAATGGGGATGTATTACCACCGAGGATGAATATGAAAATTATCATCTTGTGGTGGAATTTAAGTGGGGGGAACAGACATTTGAGCCACGTTTGGATAAAGCGCGTGACAGCGGCATTCTGTTGCATTCTGTAGGTGCCGATGGGGCGAAAGGAGGAATTTGGATGTATTCGATAGAATGTCAGGTGATTGAAGGAGGAACCGGTGATTTTATAGTTGTAGGAGATGGCAGCAAGGATTTTTCAGTTACCTGTCCGGTAGCCCCGGATAAGCAGGGCGGTTCGTATGTATTTAATCCTGAAGGTGAATTGGTGACGATCAATGAAGGGCGTATCAACTGGTTCGGGCGCGATCCGGACTGGAAGGATGTGAAAGGATTCAGAGGTAAAAATGATGTCGAAAAACCTCACGGTCAATGGAATAAACTGGAATGTATTGTAAAAGACGGGGAGATTTCCATAATTCTAAATGGCGTACTGGTAAACAGGGCTGTGGCTGTGCAACCCCGAAAAGGACGCATCCAGATACAATCTGAGAGTTCTGAAATATTTTTCAGGCGTGTTGATCTGACGCCTTTACATACTGACAAATAACAATCTGTCGTGAGTTCGATCTATTAAAACGGAAGTCAGTTTGCGGAGATGGTGTCCTGCCGTTGAGAAATGCCTTCTTCCGGTGCATCCGACTGTTGTTCTCTTTTTTTCTTTCTCTTAAGTCCATTGTCTCTCGATTTCTTAAACAACAGTTTTATTTCATCAAAACTGGTGGTGTGCATCAGGCTGAAGCCCGCTGTTGTAGTGGTTGATTTTATATTGGGATTAAGCGTATTATAATTGGTGCGGTTGTAGATTTTTGTACGCAGTTTGCCGTCAGGCGTGAGCAGATATTCAACCGTCCAGTCACCCAGGATGCTTGCTGCCGTAGTGCCGGTGGCCTGGTCGGTAAATCTGCCGTCGCGTGTTACACGAAGCCGCCCGTTCAGAAAGGAGTAGGACATTCGCAACTGGAAGGTATTAAAAGCCTCGCGATCGAGGGATGCGAGATCAATATCAATCACAAGGTTTTCATCAAACTGGCTGATCCAGTAGCTCACCTGATTGGAGATGAATTCACTCACACTTTTTTCAATGGAACCACTGACATTAAAGGCATTCTCGCGCGAAAAGTTCTTGAGTATGAGCAAACTAAAGACCTGTCTTTTAAGTTCTTGTTCATCTGTGGCTATTTTGTTTTTAAAGGCGGTCATTTGCGTCTCGATTGACACACCGTTATACGTTGCATTTTTCGGATACCCCTCTACTTCGATATCAAAATTGATTTCGGGATACATGAGATTTCCTTTAATAAAGAGCAATACCTTTGCGGGATACTTACGGTTGAGCTCCGGATTTTGCTGAATATCTTCTTCTGTTACCCGGAGAATAGGAGTGAGGGAGGCCAGTTGCTCATAGCTGGCCTGAATATCGAGAATGGCCTGATAGGGATCACCTGTCCATGAAATTTTACTGCCGGGTTCGATCTTAAATTCCTTATTGATGATATTATAAAGGGTGAAATTGTATCCTCCCTCAATGATTTCATAATCCCCGAACATGGTAAAATCTCCCTGTGTGTTGATCTGCAGGTTTAGTTTGCCGTTACCTCGTCCTCTTATGATGTCTCCGGCAGTAAGGTCAAAGATTATCTCACAATAAGCATCCGGAGTGATTTCCAGGTCAAGGTTGAGATTGATACCGGAAAGGCTCACCTTACCGGATTCCTTATGCTCTCCGACATTAACCGAATCCCGTATGGAAATAAAATGAATAAATTCTTCTTTGACAGCTTCCGAGCCCCCTTCGAGAGGGATATAAAAGCGCGTTCCCTTATCCGACACGGCGCTTGCAGAAATATTCAATACTTTTTCCTGTCCGTAAATATGCAGATCGCCGGTTGCGAAGGCCGTGCCGTAATACAGATCATTGTCTTTTGCCGTGGTGTTCAGCACCATCATATGATTCATTTTACCTTTAAAATCATATTTCAGCTCCTTAAACCCATTATGTGAAATACGGCCGGAAATAGTGCCTTTGTGGTCGTAAATATCCATTACCGTAAAATTCTTGAAGTCGATATAATTATTGTCGAACACTATTTCGCCATCCAGCCTGAAATGTGTCTTAAGATAATTGAGCGTCAGTCCCCCGCCGTCAGTATGGCCGACACCCCTGACGAGCGGGCTATTGATCGGGCCGGTGATTTTCATTTCGCCGTCAAGAAAACCGGTGACTTCTGATATAGTGCTTTCAAAAAACGGTTGAATGAGATTGATATTGGTTTTTGAAAATACTGCGGTGAGGTCCAGTTGATCTTCTTTGGCAGGGGATACAGTACCTTCGATATTCATTGTCTGCAGGCCTTTTCTGTTTACCTTCATATTGACATCAAAATTCTTCTTTTCATCATTGAATTCAGAAAATCCAATCACATCACCGACGAGAAAATCATTAAAAGTGAAGTCTGAAATCTTGATCCGGCTGTTAATCTCTTTTGATGTGAAGAAATTTTGTATATCAATAAGCCCGTCGAAAACCCCGTCCAGTCTCTTGGTAATCAATGGGTTCAAATTTTTCACATCAAAATTAATGATGGATATATACAAGTTGTCTTCCGGATCGTCACTGAGTTTTCCGTTCAGGTTAATTTTCTGATCGCTATAATAAAAACTCAGATTGTGAAAAGAATATTCCTTGTTCCTGAGTGTCACAAGGTTGTCTTCACTAAATCGCCACGTTTTGTCAATAAGGCGCAACTCTGAAGGCTTCATTCTGATACGGGTCTCGTCAGGCTGAAATTCAATCTGCCCCATGGCTTTTACATAATTAGTTGAATGCTGTTGATTGAGGTTCAACAGAAAGTCAATCAGATTGCCATCCCAGTTAATTTCAAGATTCAGGTTTTCTCCTTTAGGTTTTTCGTTGATGTTTTGCTTTTGCGAGGTAATATTCCATGAGGCATACACAAGGGTGGTATCACTGCTTTTTTGGGTTCGAAGGTTGATATTATTGTCGATAAAGGTATAACGGTCGATCTTCAGGGTATCAAACCGGCTTTTTAGCTCAATCAATTTGGCCGGCCCGCCTGTAAAGCCCCCGCTTATCGTTGTACTCTTACTGATGAAAAATTCCGATAAAAACAATTTGATCACAGGATTAATATTTCTGAGATTAATATCATAATCGAGGTAGTAATAATCGGAATAGTCTATCTTTTTGGCTGCGTAATATTCAGCGATCTCATTACTGTTGTTTCTGAATATTAACCTGTATTCCTTATACACATCCAGTAAGTCACTGAATAAGGTGGAATAGTCAAAATCACCGAATACGTCAAGGGCCAGAACAGGGCTCTCGACCCTCAGGGACCTGCTTAGGGAGTCCTTTTCCGAAATCAGTTGAAGGCTGTCAATATAAATATCCTGGCCGTCATAGCTGAAATAGGTGTCAGTGAGGAAGATATCGCCCAATGCTTCATCGAGGCTTAAGCCGCGCATATCCACATTGAGCACTGAGCTGAGCATCGCCGGTTTATCAGTAATTTTCATCGTGTCGAGCCGCGCTTTCCCGAGGGAAGCCTCGATTTTTATGATCTCTCTTTCCTTATTCAGATCAATGCCTACTTTTCCGTCAAACTGCAGGTTCGGATCATCGATATTCAGGTTGCCGTTAAAAAATTGCTCGGCAAGTGTGGCATCGGTTTTTATGTTTTGATACTCATAACCGTTGATGCCTATTCGCCTGATAGTGGAAACAAGGTTAAATTTTGCATTTTCCCGTTTGAAGCCACTGCCGTTAATGCTGCCGTCCATATCAAGTAATTGATAGTGGAGCGTATCATCAAAAAATATCCCAAGATCAAAATTTTCGGTTTTCAGTCTTCCAGAATAGGTGGTTTTCTCTGTTTTACCATCGCCGATTTTCAGGTTGATGTCGGTAACCAATTTTCCGATATCCGTTTCAAAACTGGCATTGCTGACAAAATCACCGGGGAATCCCGAGAACCCGCCTGAAAACTTCACATTGCCGAATTTTTTAATGCTTTGATAAGATTCATCTGAAATGTACCGCGTGAGGTCCCGCAAATTAAGATCGCCCTGCCTGATCTTTGCACTGATAAAAGTCTCTTCAAACAAGGGCAGCCCGTACATGCTGATATAACCCCGCAGCTCGCTGCGATCGCCAAATCGCAGAATGATATTTTTTGCCGCAAACCTGTTTACAGGCCCTTCCAGAAATCCTTTCAGACGATAAAAGTCATTGTATTTTTTGAGGCCCGGTGCGAAATGCCCAAGGTCTTTTGTGTAGATAATTGACTTTTTCACATTAGCCGTGATCTTGACACTGTCCACAAATTCCTTGAGCGAAGAGGGTTGTTTATAACTGAATACCATTGACTGGCTGATGGAAGAAATGCCGAATTTCATTTCCATATTCTGAAATGCCATCGATTGCCTTGTGTAGTGAAACCTCATCTTGAGCGATCGAATATTCATTCCTGTTGCGGAGTCTACACATTGAAGCTCGTTGACTTTAAAATCCATTATACCCCCCGGCAATACCGAAAAATCCGTGATGCTGGCGTCGATATTTTCTACTGTAAAATGATATTGGTCAAATCGCTCTGTAATGATCTCCCGGTCATCTCTGAACATTTTGAACCTGCTGTCTGTCAGAATGATCTTATCCGTGATGAAGTCTTTGGGTTTTCGGCCGGGCTTCTTCTTTATCAGCTTTCGTTTGATCTCGTCAATAAAAAAATTGAGGTTGAATTGTCCGCCGGGAGCATTTTTGAACATTTCGACAGAGGCCCCCTGCAGTATCGCATTGTCAAAATTGATCCCCGTATCGGAGATCAGGTCGGTGAATTTAAAGTCAAGGATCAACTGATCTGCCTTGACCATCGCATGATTTTTAGTGTCGTAGATGAGCAGATCCCTTATCAGGATGGTGTCGAACCACCGGATATTGATGTAGCCGATATCGATATCGTGCCCGATTTTTTTAAATATCCTGTCCGAAATGTTGTTGATGAGTACTGTCTGCACCGCCGGGATGCTGATGATGATGGTCGCGCCGAAAAGCAGCATGGCAAAAAACAGCGCAATTCTAAGGACTATGCCCGGTAGCCGTTTTTTTATAACTTGCGCCTTTGTTTCTTTTTTGCTCAACTCCTTATGGATATTAATATCTTAGCTATAGAATCGTCGTGCGACGAAACCTCGGCCGCTGTAATAAATAACGGGAAAATCCTCAATAATATCATAGCTATGCAATCAGTTCATGAAAAATATGGAGGAGTGGTACCCGAACTGGCCTCACGGGCACACCAGCAAAATATTATCCCCATCATTGATCAGGCACTCAGCGAGGCAAATATACAAAAATCATCGCTTAGTGCCGTGGCTTTTACGCAAGGCCCCGGCTTACTCGGAGCGTTGCTGGTAGGGGCCTCATTTGCCAAATCATTTGCTATGGCATTGGATATTCCCCTGATCGGGGTCAACCACATGCAGGCGCATATCCTGGCACATTTTATCGACGAACCAAAACCTTCCTTTCCTTTTCTGTGCCTGACGGTAAGTGGCGGCCACACGCAGATCGTGCTGGTAAAAGATCACCTCGACATGGAGGTACTTGGTGAAACACTCGATGACGCGGTGGGGGAGGCCTTTGACAAAACGGCGAAATTGCTGGGACTGCCGTACCCCGGGGGGCCGCTGATCGATAAATATGCCGGAGAAGGTGATCCCAATGCTTTTACATTTCCCAAAACGAGTACGCCGGGATTCAATTATTCATTCAGCGGCATCAAGACGGCTATTCTGTACTTCCTCAGGGATAAAGTAAAAAATGATCCGAAATCATAGAGCATAACCTGCGGGATATCTGTGCGTCGGTTCAGAAAACATTGGTGGATATGCTGATGGTGAAGCTTCGAAAAGCTGCCAGACAATTTAAAATTCGTGAAATCGGCATTTCCGGCGGCGTGTCGGCTAACAGCGAACTCAGACACAGAATAGTGGAAGAGGGAAAAAAGCACGGATGGAATACCTATATCCCGGCATTTGAATACACAACAGACAACGCAGCGATGATCGCCATCGCAGCTCACTACAAATACCTGGCCGGCGACTTTGTCCCCCTCGACGCCGTGCCTGACCCACGCATGAAAATTTGATGATTCTTCATACCTCGAAATTAAACCCAAAATTCTCAATAATCTTTCTATTCCGGGCTTAAACTACTTTAAAATCAGACACTTCGTTCACGTTTGATTCGTCACCATAAAAGTGCATTATGCCTCCTTATCAAACGTGCTGATTTTCTTCCCGCCCTGGCGGGACAAGTTGTACTTTAACCTCTCATAACGAAATCCTGGTGAGAATTTTGGGTTAAAAAAGCCCCATGAACTCATGAGGCTTTGGTGATTATTACGGGTCTTTCTATTTTTTATTCTATCCAGGGCACCAGCTTCGATTTGTAATAATCAATGCCAAGGGCCTTGAAGCGCGGTGCCTGCTTGCTGAGTCTTACCTTGTACTCATCCCAGTTGCGCTTTCCGGCGGGGGACCATCCGATCTCCGCATGACCAACCAGTCGTGGAAAAACCATGTATTCCAGCTCCTCCATATTGGTGATGGTCTCCGTCCACAGCGCTGATTCTACCCCGATGATATCATCCTTTGTGATCCCTTTTTCAAGTGTGGCGGGGTCCCACATATACGCGCTGTCCACCTCCACATAGGCAGCCCAATGCAGGCCGAGATGCGTGGTGGAATCATACTGCATGTCGAGATAGGTCTTGGTGGCGGGAGAGATAAGCACCTTGGCGCCTTTCTCGATGCCGCGGATGGCGTTTTCGGCTTTGGCCCAATACTGCACGATCGTATTCGGTTTCAGTCCGGCATGGGCGATCTCGTCCCACCCTATGACTTTTTTGCCATATTTGGCCACGATATCCTGGGCACGCTCAATGAAGGGGATGTAATCCTCCATAGGCGTCACATGTGACTCGTCGCCACCGATATGGAAATACGGTCCGGGCGTCATCTCGGATATTTCGCGTACAACATCGTCTATAAACTTATAAACGACCTCTTTGTCCGTGCAGAGGGTGCTGAAACCCACTTTGGTGCCTGTGTAGAGTTCGCGGGCTTTGTTGTCGCAGTTGAGTTCGGCATAGGAAGCGAGCGCGGCGTTGGTGTGACCGGGCATGTCGATCTCTGGCACGATGGTGATGAAGCGGTCGGCAGCGTATTTCACGATGTCTTTGTACTGCTCCTGTGTGTAAAAACCACCTTCGGTGCCGCCCACTTCCAATTTGCCGCCGTGCGCCGTCAGCTTCGGCCATGACTTTATCTCGATTCTCCAGCCCTGATCGTCAGACAGGTGCAGGTGCAGGTGGTTGATCTTGTAGATGGCCAGCAGATCGATCAGGCGCTTCACATCGTCAACGCCGAAAAAGTGCCTGGCCACATCGAGCATCATGCCTCGATAGTTGTATTCGGGGCTGTCCTTGATGGTGCCCGTGGCGATCTCCCAAGGCCCCTGCTGCACGGATGAAGCCTCGATGGACGGCGGCAGCAACTGCCTGAGGGTCTGCACACCGTAAAACACACCTGCCGGCGCGGCGCCGCTGATGGTCACGAGGTCTTCGGTGATGGTGAGCTCATACCCTTCGTCGCCTTCCCCGGCGCCTGTGGTAAGATAAATGCCTTCAGAGGGCGCCGCAGTTGCGGGGACTACTTCCAGTTTATAGCCCGTGGCAGGCCTCAGCAGGATCGCAAGCTGTTCCGCGACAGCTTTCAGATCCTTTGAACTTTCATCGAAATATATCATGGCGCCTTCATCCAGCACAAACGAACTGTTGGTCGCTGTCACGGATGCAGGAACCGGGATAAGCGGTTCTTTGGTCAGGTCCTTTTTGGTTCGCTGCTGGCACGAAGAAAAAATGGCGCTTCCGCCAATGATCATCATGCTTAAAATGAACAGGGTAGTTTTCATATGCTCTTGTTTTATGATTTGAAATAAATTGTTTTGATTTTCGCATGACAAATTTATAAAAAATCCGTTGCCCGACGGCTGCCAGACCCCCTTCTTTCGCCTTGCGGTCTAAGAGGCAGAAAATAAACGCCTGAAATTCATGGGGTGTTATGCCAGGCTCCGCAGAGGAGGCGCGGAGTTTCGCAGAGGTTTTGAAAAGTCTTTCAATTTCATGTTAAATACCTGCGGGGTAGGATATGACTTGTGAATTATTTTTCGATAATCAATGAACAATAGACATATTTTCGTATTTTAAAAGTGAATTTACGTGATAAACGATGTTTTTATATAACACATATTCCGGATAAACGAAATTTCGTTTATTGGGATGTTGGGCAACATGCAAAAATAACATCATGAAAAAAATTTTATCAATTTCAATAATGATGACTATGGCAATATCTGCCATATCACAGACAACATTTGAAAAAAGTTTAGGCAATGATAACTCAAATCAATGGGGTTATGATATTGTTAAATCCATTGGAGGGGGATATGTGATTGCAGGAAGAACAGACGAGAATGGTGTGGATAACATGTTGTTCATGAAAATTGACCAACAAGGCAACATCATTGAAAATCGAAATTTTGGTGGTGCCAATGTAAATGATTATGCTACTAGTATTTGTTTATCAAATAATAAATATGCAGCATGTGGTATGACT
>WGED01000660.1 GCA_015492915.1 Cyclobacteriaceae bacterium | reverse complement strand
TCGAAAAGGTTAACAAGAAATTCCCGGCAAATATTCTTTATCAAATTGACAAAGGGATCGTGTATCAGCAACAGGATAAAAAAAATGAAGCAAAAAAACAGTTCGAAAAAATCATAGACTTCGCCACGGACGATCCTTTCAAGACAAGAATCGCCGCACAGCATTTCACGAAAAACCAACTTTACGGATATGCCAATGAAACTTATAGATTAAGCCGTAAGAAAATGAAGGATCCGAGGGCGTATTCCATTCAAATGGCAAGTATCTACAGATTGCTCAATGAGAAGCAAAACATGATCAATGAGTACCTGAACTATGTAAATCAGTTTCCCAATAATTTGCGCTCGGTAAAAAACATTTTGCAAAATGTACTGCGTGATGAGGATGATCTCGCCTTGTTTGAGCAGATGATGTACGATAAAGTGCAACAGGCTCCCAATAATACACTTTACAATGAATTGTTGGTGTGGGTGAATGTGCAGCGAAAAAATTTCTATTCGGCATTTATCCAGGCAAGAGCCCTGGACAAAAGAAATAAGCTGAACGGAAATCAACTGATGCAGATTGGTCAGATAGCCATGCAAAATAAGGACTACAAAAATGCGATCAGTATTTTTGAATATGTTATTAAGCAATATGAAGGCACGGTGAATTACCAGATATCCCGGAGGCTTATTATCACTTGTCGGGAAGAAATGGTTAAAAATTCATATCCGGTTGATGAAAAGCAGATCAGAACGCTTATAAAAGATTACAGGAATCTGGTGGCGGATATCGGATTGAACCAGAATACTGCAGAGGCGCTTAGGAGCGAGGCCTTGCTTTATGCTTTTTATCTTAACCAGCATGACTCGGCAATTGCAATCCTGAAAAAAATCATATCTCAGAGGAATATCAGTAAATCCATTGTCAACCGCTCTAAACTTGATCTTGGTGATATTTACCTCCTCACAGGGCAGCCGTGGGAGTCAACGTTGCTGTATTCGCAGGTTGAAAAATCGAGTAAGGATACGCCGATCGCATATGAAGCCAAATTACGTAATGCTAAACTTGCCTACTATCGCGGGGATTTTGCATTGGCACAAAGTCATCTGGATATATTGAAATTAGCCACTTCGAGAGAAATTGCCAATGACGCCATGGCATTAAGTCTTTTGATCAAAGACAATACGCGCCTCGATACGAGTGATGTTGCCATGAAAACTTTTGCTGACGTTGATTTACTGATTTTTCAGAACAAAAAGAAAGAAGCTTATACAAAGCTCGAGGAACTCAAATTCAAGTTTCCGGATCACCCGCTGTTTGATGAAATAATTTACAGACAGGCGACATTGAAAATGGAAATGGGAGATTTTGAAAATGCCGTTTTGCTGCTTCAGCAATTGGTTGATAAATATGGCGAGGACATTCTGGGTGACGATGCCATGTTTTTGATGGCGACAATTTATGATGACCAGCTCAGTGATAAAGAAAAGGCACTTGAAATTTATCAATCCTTTCTGAAAAGATATCCTGGTTCAAACAAGGCCGCGGAAGCCAGGAGGCGTTTCAGGAAATTACGTGGAGATTTTATGTGATTATTGACGTATCGAAGGGACCCCCAACGTCAATTCAGCAAATAAAATCGTCAAATTCTCATAACTTTTGAGATTCCCGGGATAATTAAACAAAGTAACAAAATGGAAAAAGAACCTTTAACAGTGATAGCCAGGATAAAGACAAAAAAGGAATGGAAGATAAACTTCAGCAAGTTCTGCTCACACTGATCGAACCTTCAAGAGCTGATGATGGTTGCATTGATTATATACTGCATCGCGACCCGGAAGACCATGGACAATTTATGTTTTATGAAATCCGGAAGGATAAAAAAGCTTTGAACAACCATTTATCTCAACCGCATTTGCAAAAACTTATAAGGCAAACGGATGAATTACTCGAAGAGCCGTTGGATGTGACTATTTGGGAAAGAATAAATAAGTGATTGGTTTACAATGAATAACAGCAACAGAAACGGAACAAAATGTCTGTAATAATAATATTAATTATCGTCAGTGTGTTGGTGGCGATACTTTTCCTGGCCATATTTATCTGGGCGGTCAAATCAGGTCAGTACGACGATACTTATTCTCCATCCGTGCGAATGCTTTTTGATGACAAAGCCCAAACCACTGATAAAAGAGCCGGCAAAAAAGCGAGCGATAAAACGGAAGAAAAAAAATAGTGAAAATATCATAGGTGAGTTCCATATCAGCATGGTGTTTCTATCATACCGGTAGTTTTATTTTCAGCTCAAAAATTTTAGCCTTATATTCGAAAAGGCCGATAATCATTTTATTTCAGAAAAGTTGAAAACAGCGATAAACTATAATTTTGTTTTATTCATCCTGGCAGGAATATTTTTTTATTCCTGCATGGCCCCGCCTCCGGAAATACCTCCCGGCCCGCAAGAGGTTTTTATAACCCATGATCATCAATCAAGACGCACCATTTTTTATATTCCGAAAAGGCTAAAGAAAAAAAGACGCAGCCTGGTCATCTGCCTACATGGCGGAGGAGGGACCCCCGAACAATTCATCCGGCATACCCGGCGTAGCTTCAATAAACTGGCAGACAGAAATAACTTTATCGTAACTTATCCCGAAGCCCTTAACAAGTTTTGGAATGACGGCAGGGAAGACTCCGTTTCTCTTTCTCACTACGATAAAGTTGATGATATCGGCTTTTTGTCAAAGGTGATGGATTATGCCATTGATAGTTTCAGGGTTGATCCGGACAGGATTTTTGTAACAGGGATGTCTAATGGCGGATTAATGTCATTCAGGCTGGCTTGTGAATTATCGACTAAGGTAAAGGCTATTGCTCCGGTGGCAGCATCTATGGCCCTCGATCAATTGGTGCAATGCAGTGCCGATACAGCGGTATCCGTTATGATGATAAACGGGACCAGAGATCCCGTCGTCCCTTACGAAGGCGGGCAAATCACCGTATTCGGACAAGAACGCGGCAGTGTGCTTCCTGTAGAAGAAGCGATTGATTTCTGGATAAGAGAAAACGGATGCAAAGGCAAGATGAGCAAACGGGATATTCACAATGTTGATATGCTCGATGAAACCAGATCCGAGAAATTTATTTACACCAACTGCCGGAATAATGCTAAGGTGGTACTGATCAAAATATACAACGGGGGTCATACCTGGCCCGGAGCAAGACAAAGCCTCCCTCAGAAAATCGTCGGAAAAACGGCCAAAGATTTCAATGCATCAAATGAAATCTGGAAATTTTTCAAGAGCCTTTAGAATTTCACCACGCAAAAAAATGTTGATTTTTCATGGGTAAAAGTCATTGGTTTGTGGGTTAATTCCTTTTAATTTTGGCTGAAAGGATAATAGTCCATTAGACCTTAATTTGAAAAATACGTTTATAACAATAAGAAATCATTAAAAATTATTATTTTGATTGTGCTCCGATTATTAACCACTCTTGCCGGATTTTTTCACGGCAGCCCTAATCC
>WGED01000659.1 GCA_015492915.1 Cyclobacteriaceae bacterium | reverse complement strand
CCGAAAAGTCATGGCAGCTACATCTCCCCCGGCGATGGATTCTGGTATGACTTATCTCCCGAAAAGGAGCCCAACAAGGGCAACACAGAAAGGATAAAACGCCTGCTGGAATTGCTTGGGGAGTTGTGAGATGATCGATAGCAGGATGTTTGACGAATAGGTGATTTCGGTTTTTTAAATTGTCACTCATACATATTCCAATAATGGAAAATAACGGATCTGTCAAAATTGACCTCATGGAAAAATTTATTATACCACCTTGTTTAATTTGTTTTTTGTTGCCTGTTTAGGTAACTTTGTCCTGCATATACATTCCGTTATATGAGAAAAGCAATCATTTACGGTGAATATTTCTGGAAATTTTATAACCGGCAAAAAACCAAGATAAAAGATAAAATAAACTGGACGATAAAACTTGTGACGACTATTGACAGGATACCTGAAAAGTATTTCAAACATATTGTGGGAACGAGTTTATACGAAATGCGTATAATCTCCGGAACCAATATTTACAGGATATTTTGTTTTTTTGACAAAGGGAATCTAGTTGTTATTTTAAACGGATTCCAGAAGAAATCACAGAAGACACCTAGGAATGAAATTAAACTGGCTTTGAAACTTCAGAAACAATACTATGATGAAAAAGAAGAATAAAATAGTGGATTTCAACGAACATATTTTACGCGAATACGGTCCACGTGGCACTAAAGAAAGGGAAGCTTTTGAAGAAGGCTTCGAAGCTTTCAAGTTAGGAATTATGCTGCAGCAACTGAGAAAAACCAAAGGAATGACTCAGGAGCAGTTAGCCAAAAAATGCGGTACCACAAAGAACTATATCTCAAGGATCGAAAATAATGCAAGCGATATCAGGCTTTCCACTTTAATGAGAATTATTCGGGATGGTCTGGGCGGACATCTGAAATTAAATGTGGAATTGTAGTTTAGCAATGGTAGTATATATCCATTGAATGAAATTCCTGTAACAATACCTAAACCCTATGCCACAAAGCGACAACGTATTTCACGCCAAAAGCAGAAAAGCCTGGAGAAAATGGCTCGAAAAGCATCATGATAAAGAGCAAAATGTGATGTTGGTAAGGTATAAAAAGCACACCGGCAAGCCGTCGATATCACACAAAGAAGCGATGGATGAGGCCATTTGCTTTGGCTGGATCGACACGATCGTTAAAAAGATCGACGATGAAAAATCGGCGATTTTCTTTTCGAAAAGGAACAGCAGGAGCAAGTGGAGCCCCAATACCCTGAGCTATGCGAAAAAACTGATCGAAGAAGGCAGGATGACCGAAGCAGGGTTAAAGGCATATAAAGAGGGTCTCAAGAGGCCGCTCTCCGGCCACAACCTGCCCGCAAACCCGGATGTGCCTCCCGATCTTGGCAACGCGCTGAAAAAGAATGCCGGCGCGGCAGAATATTTTTTTAACCTCGCTCCTTCACACAGGAAGGTTTATATTTACTGGATAGAGAAAGCAGTGAGAAAAGAAACCCGGAACAAAAGGATCAAAGAAACGGTTGACCGGTGCGCTGCACACAAAATACTGGGGATGAAATAAATTGATATGAAAAATAGCCTTTTTCTCATGGCGGCCATAACCCTGTGGTTAACCTTTTCCTGCAATCCAAAAGGAAAACCAGCCGGCAATTACGCAAAGATCACAATACTGTTCCCTGCACACGACACCACAAGTATCAAAGTTTTTAATTACGATCTGATTGATAGCCATCAAAACATCCTGGCGGAAATCAGGCCCGATAGTTTGGGCAAAGGACTAATTCAACCGGAAATCCCGGGGCCTGCATTTTATAAGTTAGGATTTGGCGATGAAACTTTTGATATTTTTCTCAAACCCGGCGATGAGCTGACTGTGGGGATAACCCGCAACGGCCCTGAAACTGCGGTAACCTTTGCCGGAGATGAGTCATCGGTAAACGGGTATCTGTACAAATCCGGACCGATGTGGGAAAAAATCAACGGGCAATTAAATTTTCATATAGACGCGGATGAAAACAAATTTTCGCATGTCTGCGACTCCTTAAAAAGCGTATTGGTTGAATCTCAGAATGCATTTTTCGATACTGTAGCATTGCCGGAAAATATCAGGGACGCTTTGAAAATAAAATACGGATCGGGATTGCTCCTACAGAAACAAATTTACAAACTTATACATCAGCATGATTCGGTACCGGAAAATAAAATTCCCACGAATTTAAGAGATATTTATGCAGATATGCCCTTGAATGCCGTCTATCTCGACCAGCTTATCGTAGAATATGCCATGGCCCTCAATTTTTTTCTGAGATATAAAATACACCCTTCAATATGGAGCGGAGACCGGAGAAAGTACTTTGAATTGCGGGAACAGCTTCCCGTGTTGGCCAAACAACAAATCTCAGAAGCGTCATATCCGGTTGGCGTCAAAGAATTCCTGCAGGCCTCCAATGTCGCTCATTGGCTGGCTGATATCGGCTTAACACCTGTTACAGATACTATTTACAATCAATTTGTTACCGAATACCGGAACTCGGCCTATCTCCCTGCAATCAGGGAACAGTACAAGGAATGGGTTTCAATATCAAAAGGTCATCCTGCCCCGGAAATCACCGGAATATCGCCCAAAGGGGATACGATCAGGCTCAGCGATCTGAAAGGCAAAATAGTGTATATAGACGTATGGGCTACCTGGTGCGGCCCCTGCAAAGCTGAATTTCCCTATTCCGTTTCATTACAAAAGGAATTTGAGCAAAACGATGAGGTTGCCTTCTTATTCGTTTCGATAGATAGTAAGCCACAGGACTGGAAAAAATATTTGAAAGATGAAAATCCGCCCAAAGGTATTCATATCAATGAAGTAAAAGTCAAACAACATCCTACGATTCATAAATCTTATAAGTTATGGGGCATCCCGAGGTACATCCTGATCGACCGGGATGGGAATATCGTTAGCCCAAAGGCGCCAAGGCCATCATCAGACGAAATCAAAGTTATGATATCGGAATTGGTGCAAAACAATCAAGTGTTGTCGCAGAATTAAAAAACTAAAAAAAGTAACTATACTATATAAATTTTGCTCTATGGAGAAATGTCCTGCTTGTGGATCCGGTAACATCTTTAAAATAATCGACCAGGACCGCTACGCCATAAACAGATGTAAAAGGTGTGGCCTGACTTTCGCCTCCCCCCTTCCTGATGACGTGGTGCTTGCAGAATTCTATCAGGGTTTTTTATTTAACCTTCCCGAAAAGCGTGAGATCGAAGCACAGATTAAAAAAAGAAAGAGAGAGTTGATCAGGTTATTTAATATTAAACCCGGTGATAAAGGCAGGAATTTTTTGGATTTTGGCGGCGGGACGGGCAGCGCGTACAAGGCCGCCCGCGAACTGAACCTGAATGTTTACTACCACGACCTCGACGAAAAGGCCAAAGCATTTGTGAAAAGAGAATACGGATTGACAGATGAATTCATCGTCGATGCCATTGATGAGACAGGCCAACGATTTGACTATGTATTTTCCGACAATGTGATCGAACACCTTAAAAACCCCGTGGCTTATGTGAAAGCCATGAGGGATATCTTAAATAAAGATGGTGAGATAATCATAAAAACACCCCACGGCGGCAATACGGAAATCTTTTTCTATCCGATGGTCTCCATCAAGGAATACTTTCTCAGAGCTTTGAAATATAATCCCCCGGCAGTTGCCGTTAAAGCATATTTCAGGCGGTTTTGGCATTGTGACCCACCGCGGCACCTGTTTTCATTTTCGGCGCCAAACCTGAAAATAATAGCAACACTCGCCGGTTTTGATGAAAGTGAAATAAATATATCCTACTACAGGCTGCCGCTTTGGAAATATTCGATTTCTGAAATCTTCGTGAATTTCCGCAAATACCACAGCCTGAGGTCAATGTTACTAAGGGTAATAGTGCTGCCGGTTTTGCCTTTTGAAATTCTCTCAAAGATCCTTCAACTGGTCCTGTCCAAAGTGAATATTATATCTCCTGCAGGCATCATTCTCCATCTGAAAAAAACGTCCTGAAAGGCAAATGGTTGAAAGGTTGTTTGGTTGATGAATATGTTGCTAAATACAATTCGGTAAGCCGGTTATCTGTCTTTGAGTTTAATAACTTCCTGCTGAAGATCGAGCACGATATCGGCCAGTTTCTTCAGAGTCATTTCATCATCATCTCCGGGTTCGGGAAATTCAGTGCTGATAAAAGCCTTTGCTTCCCATATCTCCAGGATATCTTCGCCCCTGACGTCGTAAGCGCTATATTGGCGGTTGTCCGATGTCAGACAAAACAAATCGGGATTATCAGCATAGCGATACACGCGTTTGTACACAATGCCTTCATCTCTGGTCACCAGCACATAGGTATCTCCGTTCCTGAGCTCTGAGATGTCATCGATATACCGCCCGATGACGACAGTACCGCTGCGCAATGGCAGCATAGAGTCGCCACTTATTTCAAAGGCCCTGTAAGTAGCCTGGTCCGGCAACATAGGCAAATGAAATTTGGGCAATTCGCTGATATACTCCGGATCGGCATAGCCGTTGAGGTAACCGGCAGCAGCTTTCTGCGGCACCAGTTCAATGTTTTCTCTGTTTTGCGAATCAACAGTGATGGACAATACCCTGAGATTGTTATCTTTTCGGGCAGTCCGGCCGTTGGCCGGTATCACTGCATTGCCGGTCAGATCTTTGCCGATCAGGTCGTCCACGGCCAGTTGAAATATCTCGGAGAACTTCAGCAGGTTGCTGATACGGGGATCTGCCCTACCCTCCTCGTAAGCTCCGAGCAATGATCGTTTGATGCCTGCCTCCCGGGCCATCTGCTCCTGGGTATAACCCATTTTTTTTCTTAAAAATTTCAGGTTTTCGCTTATCAGACTCATCGTGTTATTTGAATAATGTGGTTTCCGTTGCTGTTTTTTATTAATCTGTTCCTTTTAATCTGACTATGTAAGGTATTGATTCTTTGAAAATTAAAAATTCTCATTATGCATTACTGACCTTAAATATTACAAAATCCCGTTCTGCTTCATTGCCCTTTCCGATAGAGTACAGGTTTTGCTGATAGTAACAGGCAGGATCACCGATGCGCTGTAATTTTTCCTTAATTTCAGCAACCACCTCGCGCAATGTCTTGCTGCCATCCACCAGCATGTAACCGTATAATTCCTTCTCGAGCAGTCCTTGCGTATGAAATTTCACCTGACACTTCCCGGATTTCAGTTTTTTGCTCTCAATTTTG
>WGED01000658.1 GCA_015492915.1 Cyclobacteriaceae bacterium | reverse complement strand
TAATTAGTTAATTTGTTTCTATTGTTGTATTTTTTTGATTCTTTCCGATAATATAGGAGCAAAAAATCGCCAATTTAGAGATTCTGAATGTATAAAATATTTAAGCCATCATGGTGAACGGGGCTTTTATTTTGTCCTCATCAGCATGAGGAACCTTTGCATGGATTCTCCATCCTCCGAAGCTATGAACTCTTCAAATGACAACGCCTCAAACAAGTATCTTATCATCATGTGCGGAATGCCTGGAGCGGGTAAAACTACTGTGGCGAATATTATTAAAAATTATTTCAGCACAAGTAAAAATGTTGCAATTTTAAGCCGATATCCTTTTCTTTATAAGTCACTTTTTTTCAATAGAGTTAACAGAAAAAGAGATTTGGAAAAACTTCGAGATGAGTCGTTTTATTATAATGCTTCAAATAAAGTAAAAAATGAAAATTATGATGTGGTGATCTTTGATGGAACACACCATAAAAAATGTAAAAGAGAAAAAGCTTATGAGTTTGCTAAAAAAAATAAGCTAACAAAAATTGTACTTGAGTGTGTGTGTCCTGATGAGGAAGTTTTGAAGTGGCGTCTTAAAAATCAAATTGAAAAAGGCAGCAAAAAATTGATAGGTTGTCAAGTAGAAGAAATTGTTGAAAAGTATAAGCAAGATTACGAAAACACCATTTACCAGGAGCAGGTGGATTATTATATCCAATATGATACAATTGAGCATAATATTCGTTTAGCTTCACGACAAAAGGGAGAAAATGAATTTATTCGTGAACTTTGCTCTGTGTTAGAGTGTTTTCAAAGAAATTCAGAGAAAAAATGTAGGCGATTCAATAAAAAATAAAAGACCTCTAAATCAAAGAATCTTCAAAAAGCATTCTCTCCTTCAGCCGATAATTCTCCATGCCCCATTTCACTTCTGTGTAAATCACTTTGATGATGCTGGCAGTTGGTACGGCGAGAAGTAAACCCCAAAGTCCCAGAAGAGAACCCCCTATTAATAGCACCACAATAATGGCCAGAGGGTGAAGTTCCACACTTTTGGATACCACATAAGGCGAGATGAATATATTTTCAATGAGCTGAACCGTGGCAAAAGCCCCGGCAATGGCTAACACAATCCCAAAGCTCCCGGTATCTATCAAGCCAATAATAATGGCGGGGATGGCCCCGGCGATAGGACCGAAATAGGGAATCATATTGGCAAGGCCGGCGATGGCACCGATAAAGACCGAGTAGCGGATATGGAGCAATGTTAGCGCAATGATCGACATGGCTCCTACTGCAGCGGCCACAATTAGCTGGCCCCGAATATACCGGCCAAGCTGTTCGATCGTTTTGTGTACAACAATCAGGGAGATCTCGAAATAGCGGTTGGGCATGGTTTCGATGATGGCCCGTTTGATTTTCCAGCCGTCCTTTAAAAAGAAAAAGATGCAAAAGGCAATGATGATCAAGTTCGGGAAAGAAGTAAGCAGGGAGACAGCCGCACTAAAACTTTTTTCCATAAATCCCAATAACAGGACCTCAAGCTTTTCACCAATAACCTCGCTGATTTGTGGATTGGCTAATAGGGGAAACTGAGCGGCCAATTTATCCTGCAGCGATTGAATCAGATGGGAAGGCGATTCGCCCTCTAGGGAAGTGGATAAGGAACTAACCTGAGCTGTAATAATGGGCGAAGCAAAAGAGATAATCAAGCCCAATGCAAAAATGATAACTAAAAACACTAAGATAATCGCTCCTATCCGGTTCAATCCTTTTCGTTCCAGGGCGGACACGACAGGATCCAGGACGGCGGTAAACAGGATGGCGGCGATCAAAGTAAAAATGGCACCGCTGAGCAGGGGTAGGAGCTTAAGTATAGCGAATCCCACTAAAAACAGTATGAAAAGCCGGACGAAACGGTTGAACAGCCGATCGTCCTGGCGTGCGGGCATTGGCAGGGAAGTGGATTCCTCTGTTGGTTTCATGATTTAGACGATGATTTCGGATTGTTCGAGTTTGGCTTTTAGTTCATACAGCTCACGATTGGTATTTTTCAGCCGCTCTCCAATGACTACGGCGAGCTTAAAGAGAAATTT
The DNA here is from genome assembly GCA_015492915.1 of Cyclobacteriaceae bacterium. GTDB lineage: Bacteria > Bacteroidota > Bacteroidia > Cytophagales > Cyclobacteriaceae > JAAUQL01. Next base: position 1,005 of record WGED01000658.1, on the reverse strand, counting down.
GTTGCCCAGCCGGGGCTTTTTATCAATGAGATTAAACAAATCCGGCCGAAACAGGCCGATGATTTCCGATTTTTCCCGCGAAATACAGGTAGCAGATCGGGGGCTTTCATCCAATAAGGCGAGCTCTCCGAAAAATTCTCCTCCCTGCAGCACCGCGATTTCCTCTTTGCCCCGGTCGGGGGTAATTTTGTAAATTCCCACGCTGCCGCTCTGGACAATATACATCCCCACGCCGGGTTCACCCTCCCAGAAGATGGGTTCGTTACTTTTGAAGACGCGGCGGTGCATGATTTTCTGGAATTCTTTGAGTTCAGCTTTGCTCATCTCGGCAAAGAGGGGGATTTTTCGTAGGGTGGTTAATAGATCTTCTTCTGGAGAAGCGGGTTTTTGGAAGATGTTGCTCCAGAGACTATCGAGGGGTTTTTTCTGCCTGCTGTTGCCGTTTTGCCTTGCCATGATATGACCCCACACAATAGTAATGATAATAAAGTATGAGATTTCGTAATATAGCGAATAATCCTGAGGCGGTCAAGAATTTTCCCAGAAAGCAATATAATTGTTTTTTATTGCATTTATGCATTCAAAACTTTATTTTATTCAGCTAATTGATGACTTTTAAGCGAAAATGAATGGTGCGGAATGCATCATCCGATCTGGATCCGCGGTCTGCTGTGCTGTGCGGTTTTTATTTTAATGGGAAGCGCGCCGGCGAATGCTCAGAATGAAACAGACATTGAGGAGCTAAAACGAAAAATTCAGCTTCTCGAGGCAAAACTACACGAACAAAATGTTCGAGAAGCCGAATTAGTGGAGCGGCTGGAGATCCTTGATGAGAAGATAAGCCTGAGCAAAAATCTGCTGCATAAATTACAGCAGGAGATCGAGGCCCGGAAGATTGCCATTGATTCCCTTCAGGCTTTGCGGGCGGAAATAGTCCGAAAAATGGAGCGGCTTAAGTCCGTCATGGCAAAGCGGATGGTGGGCATGTATAAATACGGCCGCATT
>WGED01000657.1 GCA_015492915.1 Cyclobacteriaceae bacterium | reverse complement strand
GTATAAAAGAAGTGGTAAGCTATAGGGAGGAGTTATAGGAACACATAGCGGGGATATCGACAATACAAACTTCATAAACATCAAGGCGTCACAGGAAAGCTACTTTCGCATCCGATAGAAGGTATCGGGGGAAACGAGACCGAGTTACATTGGGACGCGACCTCTTCCGCCTACTTCGACCGGCACGCCGAATCTGTTTAAAAGTGGCGCTAATCTATATACATACAATGTATTCTTACCGGAAGATGGACCTTCCTTACATGTAGATCCTACTCATACCCAGGGATGGTGTTGAGGAGAGGGACGGATGTGCTTCCGTCGTATTCGGACACAATCTCCATGAAAGAAACGATCCGGCATCGCGTATTGTAGTCGGAAATGAGGTCTTCGCTCGAGAGCGCATAAAAAAAGCGAAGACCTTACAATTTCCATATGAGGTCCTGGCAGTCTCAATGGAAACCCACTCAAGAGCTACAAGTTCTGTACTCCAGAATGGGGTAGAGGTCTTCGCTTTTTTTAATATAAACCGAAAACCAAAGATTTCAAAGCAAAATTTTAATTCTGGAAGGGAAAGGCCATGCGGTGGACACCTGGAATGCTGACAAACGGAATGAGGATTTTTCTCATTGCCGTAGCGCTGCCTGCAGGCGCATACGCTCAGCTCTTCATGTATGGCATCGATCTCAAAAGGAATCGCTTTGTCAAGGTAAATGTTGCCACGACGGAAGTGACCGAGCTGGGAAAACCAGATCCCAACGTAACCTACGAAGCCATGGCTTTCGATCCCGCCACCTCCTTTGTTTTCTTAGCGGCCGATGTAAGCAATACGGGTAGTTTGCGCCGGGCGACAAAAACCGATCTGAATGCTTCAGATCCTGTACCTATTACATTTGTCGGAAATTTCCCCAGCCCGGATATTGAGAGTCTATCTGTAAATCCGGTAACCGGCGGCCTGTATGGTGTAAATAATGATAGCCGGCGGTTGGTCCTAATAGACAAAAATACCGGGAATGCCACCAACATCTCATCATCAAGCCAACCTCTATTGAACGGTGTGCAGGGATTGGCCTTTACGATTACGGACCCGCCCCTGCTCTATGCGGTTGCCAGAATTTCAGGGGAGAACAGGCTGGTACAGGTGGACTTCAATGTGGGTACCGCCTCGCTGGTCCATCCGACCAATACTATCGGCTTCAACGGCAAAATAAAAGCGCTGGCCTTTGCTCCGGGGCCGGATATTTTTACTCCCGGGACTTTATACGGATTTCATGAGTCGGGAAAAGAATTTATCACCATTGATATCAACACCGGCATCGGCACGGTGTACAATGTCATCGATCCTGAAAACAATCGTCAGATTGAAGGTCTGACATTTTTGAAACCAGATAAACTCATACCGGTAGAATTGAGCCGCTTCTCCGCCACTCTGGTTCAGGAAGGGGTCCTGCTTTCCTGGACCACCGAGACCGAAACCGAGAATCTGGGATTTCATGTTTACAGAAGCAGAACAAAAGAAGGGGAATACAAACGGATTAACCCTGAACTGATACCGGGACAGGGCAACACCGCACGGGCGCATACCTATCAATTTGTTGATCAGAACGTGCAGACCGGCAAAACCTATTACTACAAGCTTGCCGATCAGGATTACAACGGAACATTGACGTTTCATGGGCCAATTGAGATTACCGTATCGGTTGTGCCCGCACAGTTTGTGCTGGAGCAAAATTATCCCAATCCATTTAAGCCGGGTTCGTACTCCGTTTCAACCCAAATCCGCTATCAGCTACGTGAAGCCGGACACGTCAGCCTGACCATTTTTGATGTTCTTGGCCGTAGCGTAATCCAGTTGGTGAACGAAACACAGCAGCCTGGCAGTTATTCCATCATGTGGGATGGAAAAGATGCCTCAGGCAGATTGGTTGCTGAAGGTGTATATTTTTATCGTCTCAAGACGGATAAAACGTCGCAGGTGAAGAAAATGCTTGTCATTCCATAATTTCCGCGGGAGCGAATGATGCCGGGAGGGAAGATTAGTCTGATTGGGACAATGCTATTATTC
>WGED01000656.1 GCA_015492915.1 Cyclobacteriaceae bacterium | reverse complement strand
CTTTAACCCAAAATTCTCAATAACCTTTCTATTCCGAGCTTAAATTACTTTAAAATCAGGCACTTCGTTCACGTTTGATTCGTCACCATAAAAGTGCATTATGCTTCCTCATCAAACGTGCTGGTTTTCTTCCCGCCCTGGCGGGACAAGTTGTACTTTAACCTCTCATTACGAAATCCTGGTGAGAATTCTGGGTTTAACTGTTAAGCCATTGAAGTTTCAGTACTTTTCTTAATCTTGGCTATTCTGAAAGCCTTGCGTTCTTTATATCCGCAATAATCGCACTTATAAAATTTCATCAGTTCGCCTTCTTCCTCTTCGGTAGGTGACTCAAGTATTTCTTCTTTTACTACTTTAAGGGTTTGGTAGTTGCATTCCGGGCATTGCTGTGCAATGAGGTGACCCGCATATTTCTCAATTTTTGTAAATCCCGTTTCTTCATCTATCCATACATCGTAGTCGACTGAGAATACGTTTTCTTCTGCCTGCATACCTTCATCCAGATAAACGTCTTCTTCATCCTCGCTGAGGAGCTTCATCGGCTTACCGGTTTTTGGAGATATTCTAGGTGTATACCGTAATTTTTTAAGTCTTTTTTCAACATAAAAGGGATAATAAAATTTAAGAATGTTCGAAATTATTACACCGACAATCAATCCCATCATGATTGTGACGAACAATCTGACAAGAACCCAGATCAGCTCGCCCTCGGGCACCAGCGTGTTGATGTAAATACCGATAGCAAACAGCAAAAAGACTGATGCATACCACAGGTTGTTGATCTCATGTCTGTTGATAAAATCATATCTCTTCTTATAATCGCGCTTCGACAATAAACTGAGAAAATGATAAAGCAGGATAGCAACAGCGATTCCGGCCAGCGCGTAAGAGATGATCCTTCCCCATTTGTTCCAGGTTTCTAAGTACAGGTATGTATTCATGTTAAAATTATGTTTTAAGTAAATTCTAGTTTTCGAACATTAACAAGTTGAAGACGAACTGTTTAAAAATTGAATTGCCAAGTTAAAATTTATTTCACTGAAATTCCTCTTTAAAATGCACTGTTTATCCTTTAATTATTACAAAAGTAATCTCTGTGTTGAAAATTTTATAATTATAGGTTTTCCAGAATAAACTCCGTCATCATCGTGTAAAGATGTAAAGTGGTATTGCCACCGTAAATGCCATGATTTCGGTTTGGGTAGAAAAATGACCTGAATTGCTTGTTAGCTTTGATCAAGGCATTTTGCAGTTCGATCGTATTCTGAAAATGGACATTGTCATCGCCGGTACCATGAATGAGCAGGAAAGCTCCTTCCAGTTCACCGGCATGATTTACCGGGGAGTAATCATCATAACCGGATGGGTTGTCCTGTGGCTTCTGCAGATAGCGTTCGGTATAAATGGTGTCGTAAAACCGCCAGTTTGTCACGGGCGCCACGGCGATAGCAGCTTTGAAAATATCATTACCGACCATCAGGCATAGCGACGACATATACCCGCCGTAGCTCCAGCCCCATATCCCGATGCGATTTTCATCAATAAAAGGATATTTGACTAGATATTTAGCACTGGCGATGATGTCTTCACTCTCAATTTTACCAAGCTGTTTGTACGTAACATCCTGAAAGGCCCGGCCTCGTCCGCCCGTACCCCTGTTGTCAATACCGACGACGATGTATCCTTGTTGGGTCAGAAAATGATGCCATGAGTTTCTGTTCCATCGATTCATCACCGATTGAGAGCCCGGACCGCCGTAAACATACATGAGCATCGGGTATTTTTTGTTTTCATCAAAATCGACAGGCAACATGATATAGGCATTGAGCGAATCACCCGAGGAAATGGGAACGGAAAAGAACTCTGTTTTGGCAAAACCGTATTCTTTTGTTTGTTTTTCATATTCACTGTTCTCAGCAAGCACATTCAGCATTTTGCCTTTGGCACTGTATAAAATAGTAGAGGGTGGCAGGAATGCGGAGCTGTGGTTGTCGATATAGTATTTGAAATCACGGCTGAAGGTAACGGAGTGAACTCCCGGCAGGTCGCTGAGTTTTTTCAGTTTTTTACCTTTCAGATCAGTTACGTAGAGTTGTCTTTCGATGGGCGAATCCATGGTAGAGGTGAAATAGAGCAATCCCTTTTTTTCGTCAATGCCAATAAAATTATCGACCATCCAATTACCCCTTGTGATCTGTGCGATCAGTTTGCCATTGTTCTCATAGTGATAAAGGTGCTTAAATCCTGATTTTTCACTTGAGATGATAAACGATTTGCCGTCATTCAGATACGTGAGGTCATCTACACGGTCCAAATCTACATAAGTATCGGTTTTTTCTGAATAAGCCAATTGGCACTTTCCGGTTTTTGCATCGCAATGAAATATATCCCTTTGATTTTGCAATCTGTTGAGGCGTGTCACGGAAATCATGTTACCTGTGGGCAGCCATTGCAGCCTTGCTATATACACATCTGTCTCGTCCCCCACCGATATTTGCGATGTTTTGCCCGAGGGCAGATCATAGATGTGGATTGTTACCACGGAATTCTTTTCGCCGGCTTTGGGGTACTTATAGCGATAATCTTCCGGATATAGCCCTTTCCATATCTGCATATTGTACATAGGCACTTCCGATTCATCAAACTTAAGATATGCTATCTTTTGTCCGTCGGGCGACCAGAAAAATGCCCTTGTCAGCGAAAGTTCTTCTTCATAGACCCAATCGGCAAAACCGTTAATAATCTCATTCTTTTTGCCGTCGGTCGTTACCTGTACCAACTTATTGGCATTCAGGTCTTTAATGAAAATATTATTATCTCTTACAAACCCCACCATGCTGCCATCGGGCGAGAAAGTGGCATAAGATTGCTTGCCCCCCTCATCAACGGGGATCAGTTTTTTTGACGAAATCTCATAGACGTAATAATTGGCGATGGTAGAACGCCTGTAAATGGATTTTTTATCCGTAGCCAAAAGTAGTTTTTGCTCATTATTGTCAAACTGGTAGTCATCGATGGAGATGGGCTTTTCGCTTCCTGTGGGAATGAGACGGTTACCATACACTATGGTATCTACTGCCACACCTTGTTTTGTGTCGTATTTCACAATGTCAACACTATTGGTTTTCCGGTCAAATTCCATTGAGGTGTAAAAGCTGCCGTCATTCATCCAGCGCATTCCATACACGGAATTGACATGAAAAATACGGTTTTTGTAGAGATCTTCGAGGGTGAGTTTTTTATATTCCTGTGCCAACAGGCCGGCTCCCAGCAAAACCGCGGTCAGTGTGATAAATAATTTTTTTTTCATCGGTTCTAACTCTTTTTAATGAAATACGTTTTGGGATATGAAACAGAAAAACTAATAAAAATAATTATGTCAAAGAAAAAAACATTTTCTCAGCTTATAAATTCGGATACGCCTGTTTTGGTTGATTTTCATGCAGACTGGTGCGGCCCGTGCAAGATGCTGTCGCCGATTGTAAAACAGGTAGCCTCAGAAATGGGCGGACGCGTCAAAGTAGTAAAAGTAGATGTGGACAGAAACCAGGCCGCTGCCATGAAGTATGGCATCAGGGGCGTGCCGACCCTTATTTTATTTAAAAATGGCAAAATCCTCTGGCGCCAGTCTGGTGCAATGCCCAAAAAAGCCCTGCTCGACATCCTGCAACGATTTGTATGAAAAAAGGGTGATTTTTTCATAGCCGATGTACAAGGGCCCTCAGAGGTCTGATAGTATTTATAGCTTCAAAAAAGGCCGTTTTGTCATGGCCTTTTTTATTTTCATTCACGGAGATGGTTCGGAATTTCAAAAAAAGGAACTTTTGTCAGATCGGTTACTACTGCTTGTCATAAAACACTTTTCATGAAATACAGCCCGGTTTTTTGACTTAAATGTAAAAGAGGGCCTCAGGGTTGAGCAGATTTTTTTACCTTCAGGGCAAAAATTCTTTTTTGGAGAGCAGCATTTTTTTATAGACATGAAGATTCCGTTAATTGATCTTGCCATCATCATTGTGTACATGGCGGGTATCCTGCTGGCAGGCCTTTGGGGCATCCGCCGGAAAAAGAAGACCAGCGAACGATATTTCCATGCCGGCCGCAACCTGAGATGG
>WGED01000655.1 GCA_015492915.1 Cyclobacteriaceae bacterium | reverse complement strand
TCTCATGAGTGCATGCCGTGCATATGTAACAGGCCCCCAATCATTATTAATTTATAATTTTTAATTAATCTGAGGGTGATTGTTCTGAAGTGGGCTGACCGTTCAGCTTTGGTCTTTATACCTCTTTCCGAATTTTCTGATCGTTTGGTAGCAGCGCTCTCTTTGCTCAAATACACTCATATGGGCGCTGCGGGGCATAATGTAAACATTATCCTTGTTCAGCATTGCCGCCATTTCCTTTGTCATCTCTAAAGGAACGTTCTGATCGTACTCACCAGCGATGAGCAGGATGTCGTCAGGATGCTTTTTGAGCAGGTTGATGCTGTCCCTTCGATCCCTCATGGCAGCAGCGTAATTGATCACCGCTTCGGGCCTGATGGATTTTCCTTCCTCCAAAATCCTGTCTATGACTTTTTGATGATTTTTTGCCGTTTCCGGATAAAAGAGGGAGGGAACGAATGTTGTAAGGAATGGTTCTACACCATTTGTTTTTATGAATTCTATAAGTTTATTCCGATTTTCTTTCTTTTCGTCCGGATCAGCAAAGGCCGATGAATTGAACAAGCCGATACCGGGGGCAAAATCAGGATTATTTCTCAGTATCTCCAGTGAGATATAACCGCCGAGCGAATGACCGATCACGAGTGCTTTACCAATTCCAAGGTTTTTGGCCCAGGCAATGATGACATTACCGATTTCTGAAAGTGTAAAAGGTTTTTCGGGCAGGGGGGATTTCCCAAATCCTGGCAGGTCGGGACAAACAACCCTGAACTCATCCGAGAGTGCTTCACTCAGGTCTTCCCATATCATGTTCGATTCGCAAAACCCATGGAGAAAAATGACCGGAAATCCATGGCCTTTTTCGAAATAAGCAATCTCCTGCATGAATTCAGATTTTGGCGGTAGTTCTTTCGAGTATATTCAGTACGGCATTTTTAATGCCCTCGGGGTCGTATCCGCATTCGCTGTGCAATTGTTCTGGTTCGCCATGTCCCACTACCTTGTCGGGAATACCCAGCCTGATCACTTTTGCCGTGTACTGATGATCGGCCATAAACTCCAGAATGGCAGAACCGAAGCCGCCGGGCAGGCAGCCATCCTCCACAGTGATTACCTTTTTAAATTTCGTGAATATTTCATGGAGCAACTCCTTGTCAAGTGGTTTCACAAAGCGCATATCATAGAGTGCAGGGCTGATGCCCTCTTTCTGTAAATCCCTGATAGCCGTAAGCGCATAATTACCCACATGACCAATGGTGAGAATAGCGACCTCATCTCCTTCGAGCAGTTTTCTGCCTTTGCCTATCTCTATTTTTCTGAGAGGTGTTTGCCAGTCAATCATCACGCCTCTTCCTCTCGGATAGCGGATCACAAAAGGCCCGTTGCCTGGAAGCTGTGCCGTGTACATCAGGTTGCGAAGCTCCGACTCGTTCATGGGTGACGAAACGATCATATTAGGGATGCTACGCATGTATGCAATGTCATACGCTCCGTGGTGAGTCGGACCGTCGGCGCCAACCAATCCCGCACGATCCAGGCAGAATACGACGGGCAGGTTTTGTATGGCCACATCATGGATCACTTGGTCATAGGCGCGCTGCATGAAGGTAGAATAGATATTGCAAAACGGCACCATGCCCTGTGTGGCCAGGCCTGCTGAAAAAGTGACCGCATGTTGTTCGGCTATACCCACATCAAACGCCCTGTCCGGCATTTCTTCCATCATTAGGTTCATGGATGATCCCGTAGGCATAGCCGGTGTGATGCCCATGATTTTATCATTCTGCCTCGCCAGCTCGACAAGGGTTTTACCGAAAACGATCTGATACTTTGGAGGCTCGGGCTTATTCTCGTCCCTCACCCTTATCACACCGGTCATTTTATCAAATTTTCCCGGCGCATGCCATTTGGTCTGATCTTTTTCCGCCTGCGGAAAACCTTTTCCCTTCGTTGTGATGCAGTGAAGAATCTTGGGACCGGGAATATCTTTCAGGTCATCGAGAACATGAATGAGATGATCGACATCATGGCCATCGACAGGACCGAAGTAGCGAAGATTGAGTGATTCGAACAGGTTGCTCTGATGCAGGATGAGGGATTTGAGGCTGTTCTCGATTTTGGATACGATCTCCTGAGCACTCCTCCCGAAATTGCTCAATTTTCCAAGCACATTCCATACGTCGTTTTTGATTTTGTTGTATGTCGGGGAGGTAGTGATGTCGGTCAGGTAGTCCCGAAGTGCACCCACATTGGGGTCAATGGACATGCAATTGTCATTGAGAATGATAAGCAGATTGGTATTCGATACTCCTGCATGGTTCATTCCCTCAAAAGCAATACCCCCGGATAAGGCTCCGTCGCCGATCACGGCAATGTGTTTCTTGTTTTGCTCTTCTTTGTATTTGGATGCTACGGCCATCCCCAGCGCTGCCGAGATGGAAGTGGATGAATGGCCAACGCCAAACGCATCGTAGGGGCTTTCCGACCGCTTGGGAAAACCTGAAATACCTTTATATAACCGGTTCGTATGGAAAACGTCTTTTCTGCCGGTGAGAATCTTATGACCATAGGCCTGATGTCCCACATCCCATACGAGCTGGTCGTAAGGGGTATTGAATACATAATGTAATGCAACGGTCAACTCGACCACTCCGAGGCTGGCGCCGAAATGACCTCCGTACACGGAGACATTGTCAATGATGAACTGCCTCAGATCGTCACAGAGCCCTACCAGTTGCTCCTGGTCCAGTTTTTTTACATCATCCGGAGAGTTGATCTCCTGCAGGATTTTGCCGGGCTGGATTAACATTGACATTTAAACAATTTTATTCCGAAAAAAATATCCGGGGCGTTTCTGCCGCTTCCCCGTCCCTTACCTTCTATTCAACCGCGCAAAATTACATTATTTTTTCCTTATTGCTTCAATTAATCGTCTTAATATAAATATCTTTGACAATCAAGCATATCAGTGTG
>WGED01000654.1 GCA_015492915.1 Cyclobacteriaceae bacterium | reverse complement strand
CCAACATCCCCCGATTCCAAACTTTATGAACTGAAACTGCATAATTATTCCAAAGATTCGATAGAGGCTAATATTTCTGAATTGTTCAATGAAACAGGGGTAAATATGGGAGCGATCCAGACCGGTCCCGACGGTCAAATATATGTCGCAAGAGATGGACAGCAGTTCCTTGGAACCATAACTGTAAACCTCGATACATTAACAGATTCGAATTACATCGATCAGGGATTTGACCTGGTTACGGGTACTTCGACATTGGGATTGCCAAACTTTATTCAAAGCTACTTCCAGCAGACACCGCAACCGACGGCCACGGTTATTCCGGCCTGTGTCGATCAGGTCTCGACATTCATTGGGACCGGTACCTCCATCATAGATCAGTTCTTATGGACCTTTGGTGATGGCGGTACGGCTACAACGGATTCCGCGTCTCACATATATGTCAAAGATTCGCTCTATACGGTAGCTTTTAATGTCTCCAACCGCTGTGGTCTCGATACTACCATTGTACAGCAGATAGATATATCGGGATATCCCGATGAGGCCACCATTCCGGATGTGGATATATTGTGTTCAGGACCATTGGTACTCGATGCCGATACGCTTAATACAGGAGGCAAAACTTTTATTTGGAATACGGGCGAGACGACCCAAAGCATCCAGGTGACAAGCCCGGGTATTTTTTCAGTGAGGATTATCAATGCCGCGGGTTGTGAATCACAGGATACTACCGAAGTTTATGACGGGCGCCCACCAGTTGATCTCGGGCCGGATATCACAATTTGTCAGGGCGATTCCCTGGTGCTTGACAGCGGCTTGCCGGTTGGTACTCCGCCCAATACTTTTACTTGGTACAGGGATGGTTTAAACCTGAGCTCAAACACCAGCTATTTTATAGTTAATACTGACACAAGCGGAACATTTGAGTACCGCGTCAATGTACTGGACGGACTGAGTGGGTGTATCGGGGAGGATACAGTTTATGTGACAATCAATCCTACTCCACAGGCGACATACAATGTCACCGATGCCAATTGCGGTAACGCAGACGGCCGGATTGATATCACCAGCTCGCTTAGCAATCTTACTGCACGTTGGATCGATGATACCAATAATACCATTGGATATGGCGCCACATTGGACTCGATTCTCGCAGGCAGTTATACGCTCGAGGTGACAGATAACATTACTACCTGTTCGCAAAATTATGCCATCAATGTCATAGACCTGGCGCCGCAGTTTACCATTACCGCAACCCCGACGCCGGATTGTAGCGGTACGATACTGGATGTGACCCTGCAAAGCACCGCTGTGCCGCCATCTTCTTTTGGAGGGGGCAGTTACACACTTACAGAAGAAAATACTTCACAGGTATTTGAAACAGACACTATCACAAACGACATTGGGAATTCTACGGTGAATTTTACCATTGACTCAATACCCGGTGGCACTTATACCCTTCTGGTGAGTGGTTTTGGTTGTACAAATCAGGAAACAGGTATTGTGCTAACCGATATGCCAACAGTTGATTTGAGCGTTGCTCCGATATTTGATATTTGTTCGGATGACCCAACCATCACAGCCAGTTCCAACACACCCGGAAATATTACTTACGATTGGATAGGACCTAATGGTTTTACAGGTCAAGGCCAGACTGTTAACGTCTCAAGTGGCGGATCAGGAGTGTATTTTGTTACGGCTTCTGCCTCAGGTTATTGTGATTCCACTGCCTCCACCCAGGTCAACCTGGAGATATCGCCTGATCCGGTGATTTCACCGCTGACGGATGGTTGTGATGGCACGCGACAGGTGGGTGTAACCAATCTGTCCGGCTCCAATTATTCATATTTGTGGTCAACAGGTTCTGCCGCTCCTTCAGTCACTATTACCAATTCACAGCAACTTATTGTTGAAGTGCGTGATCAACTGACAGGGTGCCCGGGAGATGATACATTACAGGTTGATGTTTATCAGCCATTGACCGTTGCAGTTACGGTAGATAAGCAGGCCTGCCAGGACGGCAACATGGTTACGCTCACTGCTACGCCGAATCCTTCGCAAACAGTAAGTTACACATGGTTTTTAAATGATATTCAGTTGCGTGATACAACAGCAGATGTACAGACATTTAATGAGGGTGTTTATCGTGCCGAAGTAAATACCGGCAATTGTAGGGCTTCAGGAGAGCTGCAAATAACGAGGGCTCCCGTGACGCCAAGTAATATTGATCCGCAATACATCATATGTCCGGAGCCGCCTGCTAATGAAGTGGCTGTGATAGAGCCGGGCGATTTCATTACCTACCTGGCATATAACCAGGAGACGGGTGATCAGGTGTTTGAAACTGCGCCAGGCGTTTTTGAGATCATAGAAGACGGTACTTATAATTTTGAACTTGAAAATGTATTTAATTGCTGGACGCTTGACACCACCAGGGTTGATGTGGCATGCGTACCCACAATATATGCGCCCACGGCTTTCAGTCCGTATTCAAGTTTACCCGAAAACCAGACATTTAAACTTTATCCGACCTACGTGGCTGACTTTGAGATTTTCATCTACAATCGTTGGGGTGAACTGATATTTTACTCTGATGATCTGGATCATATGATCAATGTCGGCTGGGACGGAACTAAAAACGGCAAACCATTGCCGTTTGGCACCTATGCTTATGTGATACGTTACACCAGTATTACAGAACCGGAAAGAGGAAGGCTGGAGCAAAAGGGTGGGGTAACTATTATTAGATAATGTTTGAAAGATGTACTCATAAAATTTAAAAAATCAGATAAAATGACCTGATGGCATAGTTTGTGCATGAAATATCCCATAAAATCATCCCCGATTTTGCAACTTTTTTGTAAAAAGGATGTTCTTAAAGCAGAGAATAAAAAAACAAAATATTTCAGAATTCCTTGATCTCTTTGAGGGGGAAAGAAATTTAAAATATGACGTTTTGATAGTTAGTGAGAAGTGGAAATATTGACTCAACCAAAAAACAAGACGGTATCAGATACCATGTCAATGTTTGACCGCAAAGCGCGGGAAAGTTATTTTGAAATGCTTAAAGTGGCGCTGGAGAACTTGTCGATTGTTTACGATAAAGGACACATGTCCCGGCAGGTTGTTCACAGATAGTTGAACAAAGGCTTCACTTAAGTATAAACTAACCACAAAAAAGCCACCAGCTGGCAAGGGAATAATAGCCTCTTTTTCAGGGGCATTTTTTTTGTTTCCTGTTTTTTTCATTCTTCTCTGCTTTTCTTCATATCCGCCGATTTTTCCGTTTTGAGACTAAGAAAATAACACTTTTTTCATACCTTAATCAAAAAAATAATCGACTGTCGCTACCATGCTGGCTACTATTCTGATAAGCCTTTCTGTGCTGATAATCCTGCTCGTGCTGAGGATTAATGGGTTTATGGCATTTTTAATCGCTGCTGTGATAGGGGGATTGCTGGCTGGGATGGATCTTGCCACTATTGCTGATGCCATAGAAAAAGGTCTGGGTGACACCTTGGGCTCACTGGTGATCATTCTGGGTTTTGGAGCGGTGATAGGACGTATGTTAGCAGTGACGGGAGCTGCTGGTCGCATTTCCAGTGAGATCATCAGGGTTGCGGGCCACAGGCATCTCAAATGGGCGGTCATGCTATCCGGATTTATCATCGGTGTACCGATGTTTTTTGCTGTTGGTTTTGTGATTCTGGTACCGATACTCTTTTCGGTAGCCAAACGAGCAAATGTTCCCATTTTGTATCTGGGAATACCGCTACTGGCTTCCCTGTCCGTAACACATGGTTTGCTTCCTCCACATCCCGGGCCGGTGGCATTAGTGATGCAGTTTCATGCAGATATGGGAGAAACTATTTTGTGGGGTATGGTTATCGGTGTGCCGATCATACTGATAGCCGGGCCGGTTTTTGCCACTATGATTAAGAAAATCGAATCAAAACCGCTTAAAGTTTTTGAAGAGAACAACCAACAGCATGGTGAGATACCTTCTTTATCCCTCAGCCTGATTTGTGCCTTATTACCAGTCGTATTGCTGGTGCTGGACACGGTATTGGGGCCTTTCATCGGGGAGGGGACAGTTTTAAGAAGTATTATTCAAGGCATCTCACATCCGGTCATAGCCATGCTTATTTCTACGATTTTAATATTGTTGTTGCTTGGGAAGGCCACTAACATGAAGGTGGAAGAAATCATGAAGCTGAGCGAGGAGGCTATTAAAGGAATCGCGATGATTTTACTGATTATCGGTGGAGCAGGCGTCCTGAAAGAAGTTTTGGTACAGGGAGGCATGAATCAATATCTGGCACAAGCTATCGAGGGAATCCCTTTATCCCCGGTCATAATGTGCTGGGGGATGGCGGTGGTGATTCGTCTGGCTGTTGGTTCTGCTACAGTTGCTGCCCTTACTACTGCGGGTATTCTGGCCCCGGTATATGCATCATCAGGGATTAATCCTGTAGTGCTCGTTCTCGCCACAGGATCAGGAAGTTTGATATTTTCTCATGTCAATGATTCTGGATTCTGGCTGGTAAAGGAATATTTCAATCTTACGGTAAAGCAGACTTTTATGTCGTGGAGTGTTATGGAAACGATCATCGCGGTATGCGGACTCGCCGGGAGTTTGATATTGAATATTTTTATATAAAATTCATAAAAACACGATATTGGAAGATTTATAATATAAAACGATAAATTATGGAAAAGATAAGTCCTGAAGCACGTCTTCAGCAGTTAAAACTCGAACTGCCACCGGCGCCGGCACCGCAAGGCGTGTATAAGCCTCTACTAAAAGATAAAAACTATGTCTATGTGTCCGGTCATGGTCCTGTGCTGAATGATGGCAGGCTGATAACCGGGAGAGTGGGGAAAGATATGGATAAAGAAGAAGGTAAGAATGCAGCCCGGCAGGTCGGGCTTGCTATTCTGTCGACACTTAGGGCCAATCTTGGCAGCCTCAATCAGGTGAGGCGGGTAATAAAAGTGCTGGGAATGGTGAATTGTACTTCGGATTTTGAAGAGCATCCCTATGTGATCAACGGTTGCAGCGAACTCTTTGCGGATGTGTTTGGCCCCGATGATGGTATTGGCGTGCGCAGCGCTGTGGGTATGGGGTCGCTGCCGGGGAATATTCCTGTTGAGGTAGAGGCAATTTTTGAGATTCATTAATGGGAAACACTGATACGACACCATTAATTTTCGATGCCCATCTCGATCTGTCGATGAATGCGATGGAGTGGAACCGCGATCTGCGGCTACCAGTAGGCAAATTGAGAGAAAGAGAAAGGGGTATGACGGATCTGCCTGATCGTGGCAGGGGGACCGTAGCTTTTCCGGAATTGCATGACGGGAATATCGGCATTGTGATTGCCACACAGATCGCGCGGTACGTGAAGCCGGGTAGTCCCTTGCCCGGATGGTTGTCACAGGAGCAGGCGTGGGCACAAACGCAGGGACAGCTTGCATGGTACCGCGAGATGGAAGGGCAGGGGTTTATGCGACAGATTACGGATGTCGGTTCCCTTGATGATCACCTTGAAAATTGGCAAAAATCCATGGATGATCCCAAGCCTGTCGGCTATGTCCTCAGCCTGGAGGGGGCAGATTCCATCGTTTCCATGCGTCATCTGGAAATCGCTTATGAAAATGGCCTCAGGGCCATAGGCCCCGCGCATTATGGCCCGGGAGTGTATGCCAACGGAACTGATGCTACCGGCGGACTCGGCAAAAAAGGCCGTGAGTTGGTGAAAAATATGGAATCTCTGAACATGATCCTTGATGTAACACATTTATGTGATGAGAGTTTTTGGGAGGCGCTTGATATTTTTAATGGCAATTTGTGGGCAAGCCACAATAATTGCAGGGCACTCGTGCCCCATAACAGGCAGTTTTCTGATGATCAGATCAAAGCGATCGTTGAGCGTGGTAGCGTGATCGGTGCCGCACTGGATGCCTGGATGCTGTATCCCGGCTGGATCAGAGGGAAAACCACACCTGAATCAGCAGGGGTGACGCTAGAAAATGTCGCCGACCACATAGATCATATTTGTCAGTTGGCGGGCAACAGCCTGCATGTGGGCATAGGGTCAGATCTCGATGGCGCTTTCGGCAAAGAACAGTCACCGGCAGATCTGGAAACTATCGCCGACCTTCAAAAACTGGTGCCTATTCTCAAATCGAGGGGTTATGATGATGAGGATGTGGAGAACATTTTCTCCGGCAACTGGCTCAGTTTTTTACGGAAAGCATGGTCATGAGATTTTAACGATTTTTCAACCCAAAATTCTCACCAGGATTTCGTTATGAGAGTTTAAAATACAACTTGTCCCGCCAGGGCGGGAAGAAAATCAGCACGTTTGACGAGGAGGCATAATGCACTTTTGTGGTGACGAATCAAACGTGAACGAAGTGTCTGATTTTGAAGTAATTTAAGCTTGGAATAGAAAGGTTATTGAGAATTTTGGGTTCAATTATGAATTATACAAAGGGCATGTCAATGAAAGGTTTATTATTTCTTATCCTGAGTATTTTATTGATTACCTGTAAATCAAAAACAGAAGAAAGATCTCCATTGTCTGAGCTGAAAGCCAAGGTGTTATCCAATCAGGATTTTGCCTTTGTCAAGGAAAAAGCACGGGAGATTGTCTCCACAGGTTTGAATGCGGGCGACGGATACGGCGAAGTGTGGATCAGGGATTTCAACACTTTCATTGAATTGGCATGTGAGGTAATGCCTCACGATCAACTTGAAGACAACCTTATGGTCTTCTTCAGAATGCAGGGCGAAGACGGTAATATTATCGATGGCTTTATCCCGAAAGAGAAGGCGCAGGCAGGATACGACTATATCTATTCTGACCTTGAACCACGATATGCGGGCCATAAAAACACTGTTGAAACAGACCAGGAGTCGTCGCTGGTACAGGCGGTTTACAAGTTTGTACGCAAGACGCAGGACAGAAGCATCCTGGAAAAGGAAGTGGCCGGCATCAAAGTGAAAGACCGCCTTGATCATGCCATGGAATTTTTAATGAATTACAGATATAGCGAGCAATACGGTTTGATTTGGGGCGCTACCACAGCGGACTGGGGCGATGTGCAGCCGGAGCATGAATGGGGCGTATTTATCACCGACGACACCCACTATGCCATTGATATTTATGATAATGCCATGTTTCTCATAGCACTCAAAAATCTTATGGGCATGGAACCGTCATTCAGAAAAAAATGGCTTTCAGTTCATGACTCCATTGCTGCAAGGGCGAGGAAGTATTTATGGGATAAAAAACATCAAAAATTCATACCGCACATCTATATGGACGGCTCACCTTTTCCGCCTGATTTCGATGAAAATCAGATCTATTATCATGGCGGTACAATTGTGGCCATCGAAGCCGGGTTGCTTTCAAAAGAAGAGGTGAAAATTTCCCTCGATAAAATGATCCGGAACGTAAAAGATGCGGGTGCAGCATCCATCGGCCTGACGGTGTACCCGCCTTATCCTGAAGGGTTTTTCAAAAACAGGGGTATGGGTCCTTACAGTTATCAGAATGGCGGTGACTGGACATGGTTTGGCGCCCGGATGATTCCTCAACTCGTTTGGTACGGCTTTCCGGAAGAGGCCTATGAGCAGCTATTACCAATGACGAAACGGGTAGTCAAAAACAATGGATTTTACGAGTGGTACACCATCGACAACCAGCCCAAAGGTTCCGGTACATTTCGGGGATCTGCCGGCGTGTTGTATAAGGCCATCACTTTGCTGGAGCTATGGGTTTCGGTCTGATCCACCTCGTATTTTTCCCCGGTAAAGGTATTCGTTAATCCACCAGCTCGCAGGTCCGTATCCGATTATTCCCCCGGCAATCCAGATAAGTAAGCTGTACAATGCTTCAATGGAAAAATACACTTCCGTAAAACTTCTGTCGAAAAGATGATAAAGACCGGACAGCAAAAAGAGAATCAAACCAAAAGCGAGTCCATGAGACATGATGTATTTTACGAACCCTCCCTTTCGCGAGGCTTCCCAGGCCGTGATGAATTTTGCATCCTGTTTTTTCATGACTTGTCTTAAAAACTAAAGTAATATGCAGGTTTATAAGTGTATTTCTTCGTAATGTTGATCACGAGCTGAACGACAGGAATTCCTGCCCATTGCCAGTCTTTGGTGTTATTTTCAACACCCACAAAGTAACTGAAGTTGAGAATGTGCCTTTCATCAAAAATATATGAAATACCCGGGCCAACCCTGATGTATTGGAAGCCGTTCCATTCGGACCACCATCTATAGATAAACCCGGCGACCATGGTGGTCATAATTTTTTCATGGACGGAACGATTTAAAAAGATCACCTCGCGCACGGCATTGCCGACCCTGCTGTTGTTGTCGATATCGATTTGCCATTTCACCTGATTGACAAATTGGATTTTCTCAGCATTTATTTTATAAAGCACTCCCAGGCCGGGTCTGAATTCAACTTTGTCAGGTTTTATCGTGAATCTGAAATCCGGAACAATTTCAAACTTTTTGGAGATCAGATAACTTGCCACCCCTTCAATGAACCAATTATCCAGATCCTGAAAGTTATTCTTCATCCGGGTCTGTAATTCTCCGGAAAACGTCCATTTTTCTTTGCCGAATGTAACCTTATTGCCAAGATAAATCTGGTTATCCCAGGAAGATGCCGGATCCTGTGCGTTGGCCTGGCCAATGCAAACGATTGACAAAAGCGCAATTACTATTTTTAACTTTGTAAGCTTGATCAATGAAGTCTGATTTTAATTAATGTGTGTTTGGTTATTTTCTTAATGTACGATACTAAAAAAATGGCCCGAAACTCATAGCGATCAAAATCCTCACGGAAGCACCTCATACGAATGTATGACTTTCCAGTCATTTTTCATATCCACGACAAGCCAACCCCTGTTTGCAGCGGCATCCAGCCCTATGCTCAATGTCCCGGTTGATGAGTTCCTGTCATACGCCCACTCACGTTTTGCATCTGTATGATGAATAAATGCCTGTAAATTCATGTATTTACTGGAAGCGCACCATTCAAGCATCTGCAGGTCCCCGTCAGAGTTCCCGAATGAAATAATCGGTTTTTTCCCAATAAACCTGTGAATGGTCTTCGGCTTGCCGGCCTGGTCGTTAACAAATAAAATCTCCGGTGACTTTATCAATACGGGCTTGCCTTTCACCTTTTTATATTGCAAATGCGTTAAAGAACCCAATACACGGTCTCCGGGGATGTCATAAACTTCCTCGGTCCACGCGCGCATAAAATCAATCCCGCCACCGGAAACGATATAAACCTTAAAGTCATTATCATGCAAATAATCGATCAACTCAAGCATGGGTTGAAATACCATTTCACTGTATAATTTTCCCGAAATCGGATGCTTTGCTTTATTGATCCAGTTTCTTACAATTTTTTCAAATTCATCAGTTGTCATACCCGATTGCGCAATAGCCATGAGTTTTCCCAATCCTTCCGCGCCATACTTTTCTCTTAATTTTTTGAGGTCACGTTTTATGGCAGCCTGGATAAGCTTATCCTTTTTCCACTCGGGGTGCCAGGGAGCCAGTTGCTTTATTCTGTACAGCACAAATTCTACCTGGAAGTATGTCGGCTTTTCTGACCATAAGGTGCCGTCGTTATCAAATGTTGCAATACGATCCTGAGGAGGGATATACTCAGTTGTTCCTTCTGCGGTGACAGTTTTTACAAAGTTTATAATCCGCTCTTTGGATTTTGTATTATTCCATGAGGGTAACGGATCAACAAGGGCTTCCTCTTCCTTTATTGTCG
>WGED01000653.1 GCA_015492915.1 Cyclobacteriaceae bacterium | reverse complement strand
GGCAGTGGCGTGTGCCGCCGTTCAAGGCTCTGCTTCGGCAGTGGTGGCGGGTGGCCTATGCGCATGAAGTAGGTTATGACTGGAAGGAATTGCACAACATAGAGGCACGCATTTTCGGTGCTGCTTCGGATGATGGGAATGGTGAAACGGGTAAGTCCAGGGTGAGATTGAGGCTGGAGAAATGGGACTCCGGAAACTCGAAAGTCATAACATCAACTAAGAATCGGTTTGTTTGCCACCCAGAAGTTGATCTAAGCCATCTCCGCTCCGAAGTAAAACGTAACTTCTATTGCTCAGAACACAAGAAATATCATCTGGTTGATTCGCTTTTGTACCTTGGTTATGGACCTATAACTACCAGAGGTCTGGCTAATCCTCCCGCAGTTTTTGGCGCTCTCAACATGGCTATATCATATGGTAGTCCTTTAAATGATGAAGCCAAGAAACTATTTTCTGTATTTTTAAGGGCAATTTATTTGTGTAATTGCTTCGGCACCATCGGCGGCAGAAGCCGTAACGGCTGGGGCTCTTTTGTATTATCTCCTATAGATGGCACAGAAAAAATTTCCGAATTTCCATCTTCAAAGGGTGAGTTCGAAAAAGAATATGGCAGCATCCTTCGTCCTCTGGATGACTGCCTGACATTAGATTGGCCTCATGCCATTGGAATGGATGATAAGGGCCCTCTTATATGGAAGACAAAGCCGAGAAATTCTTGGGAAGAAGTAATGAAAGACCTTGCGGAGATAAAGATAGCATTCAGGACGACATTGCCCTTTACAGGCAGTAATATGGCAGAAGAACGGCATATATTGGCTTATCCAGTGACTCATCATAATGTCCTCGGAAATAACGATCGTCTTGCAAACCAAATACGTTTTAAAATTATGAAAACGGGTAATAAATATCACGGTCTGATTTATCACCTTCCGGCAAAATGTCCTCTCAAAGGGGTAGGTCATATTTCTGAGATTGGAGTTTGGCAGAAAGTACACAATCAATTGGATACAAGGTCTGGAAGATTCGTATAGGGGGAAGACTTTATGAAAACAGATCATGACTTCTGGAAAACAAAACTCGCCGCATGGGTTCATGACCCGGCTGAAAAGGCTATGGTTCTGCTTAGTGGAAAATCTCATGAGGAAGGAACGACCTCTGAACTATTTAAGATGATATTCAGCACGGACAAAATACCTGACGACCTCGCCGGGTTCGTTAAAAAGGCAGACCATTGGGCAGCCGCAGGCGACAGGGTCAGCCTGCCGTGGAAGAAAGATCAACCGTATTACAAGGATTTACAGGTAAAATTTGCGGACCGCCCTGAACTGGTTCATCCGATATCACTAAAGACAAGAATTGAAGTAAAAGAAACCTTCAGGGATGTTGTTGTTGAACATCTTGAATCTGTATCTACTGATCACTTCGAGGAGTTTATTGTTAAAAACGGCGATGGTATTGATTATAAAAAGACCTTTCTCCGTTTCTGGCGGTTTGGCCCTGAAACTCCCGCAAAAGGATTGAACATCCTCTGGCAGGTGCTTCCTGCCGACACTCGATGCCCAGACCATACGATATGGGATCACCTTAAACTCTGCGCGTCTTTTGCCGGAATATTTTCTCTTGATGATGAGCCGGCACTTCTTGCCGTAAGTCTCGGCCCCGTGCAGGGCTTTATAGCACAGGCACGATCAGTGTCCGACCTCTGGGCTGGCTCGCATTTTCTCTCCCAACTGTGCTGGCAGGCGATGCTGCCAATAGTGGAGGAGTATGGGCCTGATGCCATCCTGTTTCCCGACCTCCACCAGGTGCCGGTTGTTGACCAGTGGCTTGTGAATACCGGGGTATGGCCTGATGAGAGATTGAAGCCATGGGAACATGAGAACAAAGAGGGAGAAATAAAGCCCTTAGCTCTTGATCGTGACCCGCGCATGGCGGCAGCCCTTCCTAACAGGTTCGTGGCGGTTGTTCCATCCGGAAGGATAACGGACATTGCGAATAAAATCAGAGATGATGTCTCAAAATGGGCAAAGAAGCAGGCCGAAGTTGCAGCAGAAAAATTCTTTGAAAAGACAGGCTATCCCGGTATTCCCGACATTGCAAAAGAACAGATAGAGACACAGATGGCAGGCTTTCCGGAGGTCTATTTTTCAGCCGTACCCTGGTCTGTGGTCAGGGAAGAAAATGGAAAAGTCAATCCCGAGGAACTCTTCAGGATGATTGAGATATTTTTACCAGAAGGAGAAACCCTATCAAAACCAGATAAGGAAACATGGGACATACTGTCACGACCTTTAAAAAGCAGAAAAGGTGACTGGACATTCTTTGAGCCAAACAGGGGTGCTGCCTATCCGCACATTTACAAACTGACAGACCGCCTCCACGCCGCCTCCAAGGCTACAAGGAGTTTTAAACAGGTTATTCAGAAAGGTTACCGCTGCACGATATGTGGCGAGCGTGAATGGCTTACTGATGACAGTGACCTGCTTGGACTTCCACGAGGGCAGAGAGATGAATCCCCATGGAGCAAAGCGGAGGATGCCTTAGGGCCTGTCCGAAAAGGCGAGCATCTCTGCGCATGGTGCACCTTAAAGCGGTTCTGGCCTTCAGTGTTTCCTGAGTTAATTGGTACAAAGAAAGGAACAAGATTTGTTGTTTCTACTCATACAATGGCGATGGCTCCATCCATAGAGTCTGCTCTTGAAAGAATTGACGAAGTGAAGGTTGAGCATAATGACGTAATAATGCGGCTTTCGGGTTCAACTGAAAAAATGGACAGCAGAGCTGCCTTCCCAAGGCGGTTGTGGAGAAAACTAAAGGGTATCGAAGGGAAACACCACGAGGTTTTCAATGCATTGACGAAATTGCCTGTTTTACTCGACGGCCTATCTGATCAGGAAGAGACGGGCGAAGGTCAATTAAGGGAGATTGAAAAGGATATCAAGAAATTACTTGGTGATAGACTTGAAACCTACTATGCCCTTATCCTCATGGACGGTGACAGGATGGGTGAATGGGTGGCAGGCTCTCTTGAAAATCTGCCGCGGTATAAGGAGATTTTACACAGTTCGATTGTAAACAATCTTGAAGACGAGTTCGGCGAGCTTAAGCAGTTGCTTGATGCAAAACGACCCAACACTCCCGCCCGGCATCAATCCATATCACGGGCACTGAACAATTTCGCCTTGAACCTTGCAAGGATAGTGGTGGAGGAGATGTTCAATGGCAAACTTATTTATGCCGGGGGTGACGATCTCATGGCAATGGTGAGCGTGCCCGACCTGCCCGCCCTGATGCTTGCCCTGCGTGCTCTTTATTCAGGGGTGCTTTTTGATGAGAAACAAGATAAACAAAAAGCTGAGAAAAATAAGTGGGAAGAACTCACGGGACGGAAGCCGAATGGATATAGACTGCAATTAAGGAACGGTTATGCTCTGCTTCAAACACCTGATCGCAAGACTCTCTTTGCCACCATGGGGCCTAAGGCTACTGCATCAATAGGCGCTGTGGTGGCGCACCACAAGGCCCCGCTTGCCAGGGTGCTTAGAAGTCTCAGGTCGTCTGAGCGTATGGCAAAGAATGAGGGTGGTAGGAACGCATTCTGTATCACCATTGAAAAGCGGGCAGGCGGGACATCCCATCTTGTGGGGAAGTGGTGGTTAGACAGTCCGGATAAAATAGAAAACCCCCTTGAGACTACTATGGGCGTTTTGATCAGTCTGTCCCGTGCGCTTGCAGGAGAGAGTGTTTCCCGAAGAGCGGCCTACATTATTCATGAACAATTGCGCGACATTCCGTCTGACAGAGATGCTATTGAAAAGACCATCGCCTACAGGCTCGACAAGCAGGGCATTAATGATAAAAAGGCTACATGGCTTGCTTCACGCCTTGCCGAACTTGCTGAATACCATTCATTTCTGGATGACCACAACGATCAGCGTGGCTCAGTGACTCCGATGAACAAATGGCTTCAGAATTTCTTTATCACCGCCGAGTTCTTTGCTCGGCCTGAAAGAAATGTGAAAGGGGGTGAAGGAGAGTGATATACACGGCTCTGAAACTTCGTCCTCTCGATGTGCTTCATCTCAGAGGTAACCGCCTCTTTGGAGGCCCTGGCGATCACGGTGAGGCGCTCATGCCGCCCTGGCCCTCGGTATTTGCCGGAGCAATATATTCACATGCAATGGCAGTGGAAAACAGGATTTCCGAAGTATCGGAAAGTAAAAAAGGCCCGGAGATCATCAAAGAGATGTATGGTGATACATGGATTCACTGGATAGGTCTTGCAAAGAAGGAACAGGTATGCTTTCCCCTGCCCTCGGATCTGGTCATATTTAAGGAAAATGGCCCTGTTACAATGAAGCCAGTAAAAAAGGATTTATTTAGTGGTTGTTTTACAGGGCACACTGTGGAACTTCCGGAGATCCCGGTTATTCAGACAAGGGAACAGAGGAAGCCTTCAACGGGATACTGGATTACTGCAGATGGACTGAAAAAGCATCTGAGGGGAGAACCAATTACAGAAAGCGATTTAGTTTTAACATCATCTCTCTGGTTGACTGACCCGAGGCTTGGCATCGCATTGAACACCATGACTCGAACGGCAGAGGAGGGCCGCATATACACAACTGAGGCGGTGGCGCTTGCTGAGGATACTGCGTTTGTATGTCTTTTCCGCCATGAAAAAGGTGACTTACCAAATTCGGGCATTTGCCGGCTTGGAGGAGACGGCCGTGGTGCTGAAATCACAGAATATAAAAACCCTCCGGAAATAGGCAGGCCTGAGAGTGGATGGAAACGGTTCAGGATGATACTTGCCACCCCATGCCCATCAGAGCATGGATGGATTCCACCGCATGTGAAAAAGGAAGGAGATGGAATTTATCTTGCTTTGAACGGTTTAAGGGCGCGCCTGATGAGCGCTGCAGTAAACAGGTATGAGGTCATAAGCGGATGGGATCTGGCAAAGAAATGTCCGAAGGATGCTGTCAGGTTCATCCCTGCTGGTTCGGTTTACTGGTTTGAGGTTGAACAGGGCGATACATCGGCCCTTGAGGAGATATGGAAGGCCGGTCTTATTAAAACATTTGCCGACAGACGGCGAGAGGGATTCGGGAGCGTCTGGTTCGGCAGAGCATAAAGGAGGTTTGGTATGTTTACCGAAAAGAAACCGATGTTTATCTACTCGATCAGCCCCGTTCACATGGGGGCGGGCACCACTCTCGGGGTGGTCGACAACCCCATACAGAGGGAACGGCACACTGAGCATCCAGTGATGGCGGGCTCGGGTATCAAAGGTGCCATGAGATATGCTGCAAGTAAAAATGGATTGAAGGAAGATGTCAAAGCCATAT